>DATMAT010000037.1 GCA_035559815.1 Thermodesulfobacteriota bacterium | reverse complement strand
GACGTTTATTTTCCCTCCAACAAACCACTTGGAGTATGGCGCTTTCCAATCGAGCACCTTTTTCCACTTCTTATACCAGTGAAGCTCCTTTGCAAAACCCTCCCAGAATGCCTCCCGGTTACGCTCCGCTTTTTTATAAACTGAGTCACTTTTTATATAGGCCTTTTCAACGAAGTCTTTTCGGGGAGAAAATGCTCTTTTTTCTTTAAGAAGGTCTAAAATGGTTTTAGCCTCTTCTGCCATTGGGTTACTCCTTTCGAAGGATTTGTACAAAAAATATTCTCAATAGTAACAAATAACAACTGGATTTGGAAGTGTGAGGATTCATGCTTGAGATTGGTGATTAATGGTAAAACTGTCCATTTTTACTCCTTTTGTTTCTCGCCACTATTTAGGCACGAGATTAAGGGACTTAGAAATGGAGGTTAGATATGAGAACCAGTTTGCTTCTTGTTCAACCTGACTCAGTCTCTTTGACCTCTAAAAATCAACTTCTGATATTCCTTTTCTGTTATGATGTCTTTGTTGCTTTCCAGGCGGTCCAGGAATACGGTTCCGTTAAGGTGGTCGTATTCATGCTGAAAAATCCTGGCGATAAAGTCCGTAAGTTCCCTTTCTTTTCTCTCCCCGTTTCTAGTTGTGTACTCCACCGAGATGGATTTATAACGAGGGACGAGACCCCTGATCCCGGGAATGCTCAAACAACCTTCCCAATCTTTGACCAAATCTTCGGAATGAGAATTAATCTTCGGGTTTATTATGGCGATAGGTTCCATCTTGGGAGCGTCGGGATAACGCAGGTTTGGATGGGATGCAATGACGAAGATTTGGTATGGTTCATAAACCTGGGGAGCGGCAATCCCCACGCCGTTTACCTCTACAACCGTCGCTATTAAATCGTCAATCAAATTTTGGATATAAATATCTTTAACATTTTTAACCGGGTCAGCTTTCTTTCTCAGAATTTGATGGCCTAACTGTGCAATTTGTAATAGTTTGGGCATCTATTTCTTTTTCCCCATGCTCGATTTCCGAAAAGAGGAATAAGTAGTTTTGAGCGAACAACGCTATTTACTGCCGTCCAAGAAAGGCGGCGGGAGAAGGGGCAATTTTTCCTTCTTCTCCGATACTCTTTGAAGCTCGATTTCCGAAATTAGTACGCTAGGTGCAATTGTAGAGACCGGAACGTATCCTGATTCAGCACCGCAAAAGCCGTTGAATACTGCATAATCATTCCCTGTAGCAATAATCTTGTTAATGGATACTAGGGGCGTTCCCACTATCTCTACCCCTCGGACCAGGGTTTCCTTCTTGGTTAAGGGATCAATCTTGTAAATTACCAACGGCGTGGCCTTGAATGCCTGGAAATCGTAGGAAGAGGTGTTTGTCTCGCCTCCCTGCATTCTTTTTATTATCAGTCCAAAGGGCTTCTTCTGTAGTTTAATTTCTTCTATGAGAAGCTCTTTGAGCTTCTCCCTCGGATATTCCTTGCTGGATTTTATTATAAGGTTGCTCATTCTAGCCATCGGCGCCCTTCCGTAAGAGGCCCTACCATGGCCGTTTGATTTGTAAAAACCGTTGATAGGGGTCCGGGAAAGGAGAAAATTCTTCAAAATACCGTACTCTACTAAAAGAACCCTCTGCCCCGGAATTCCCTGGTCGTCAAACGGGTAGTATCCAATGAGGTGAACCCCGTTAAAACTCTTTTGGGTTGGGTCGTCAATTATAGATAGAAAATTAGGAATTATTTTCTGTCCGATTCTTTCTTTGAATGTTTGTCCTTCCCGGTCATCGATTTGCCTTTCCCCTTCGAGCCGGTGTCCCACTGCCTCATGGAATACTACCCCGGCCGCCTCCGGTTCGAGTATGGCGGGGACGGTAATGGGTTGAAGGACTTCAGCCCTCCTCACCTCTAGGGTTTCTTCGACCATTTCTTTTAGCATAGATTTTATTTTCTCTATGTTAGGGATGTCTCCAGGAAGCACGTAGTAAAGATTCCGATAATTTCTGATGACTTTTCCATCTTCTCCCCTGGTCATCACCTCAGCATCGATGGAATAGAGTATTTCATCTCTTATGTACTTGGTTCCTTCGGTGTTGATAAAATAGGTCGTCTCTTTTTGGGCGGTAATGCTTACATCTGCATCGATCAGGTCCATATAGTTTTTATATATTTCGGAGATTTCCCTTATCCTATGCTCCCACTTTACTGGGTCAAACACCAGGTCGATTTCGGGACCGTAGTAAGTATTGCTTTCCTCGCGGGAAAAACTGGGCAGGTCTTCCTCTTCTACTTTCTGCACATGGTTTGCTTTCTTGTTAAAGTACTGGGTAAGCGCCTCTTTGTAGGTATAATCCGTCACCTGCCAAAGGACCGTTCTTATCGCGTCGGCATCGTTATCGATGGGAATATAAGAAGCGTTGTAGAAAGGCACCTTCCCTCCGGATTGTCCCTGTATAGAGTTATCGAATTGATAACTCCCCACTCGTACATCCACGAAGAGACGCCTGGTTCGATTTTGCTCGGACGATACGATTGCACCGTATTTTCCCTCTATGCTGTAGTAGGCGTTGTCTTTAATCTGGTAGCTAATGAAATAAGGTGATTCGTAGCCGTCGAGCCGGAGCTTGGTCCAGGAGCGGTTTAGCTCCTCCTGCATCGCCTCCATAACTGTGAGGTCGCTTCTCAGTTCTTCGGGTTTAGCCAGCGAGGGAAGTAAAAGATGTAGGATTAAGAAAAAAGCCAATAATATGCTGACACGCATGCTAATATTTTAAACCTTTTAAGATTAGCTATCGAATCCTGGTATGTCAAAGTGGATTTTAATTTGATTCTAAGAAAACCATGTGCTCAATCATCAAGGGACTACTATATTTTGATCAAAGTCCACAATCTCTTCTTATACCATCTCCCCCAGCTCGGTAGCAGAAGAATAAACTTTCCGGCAAATTTTTCGCCTTTTGCCTCGAATTCTATCTTTGATTTATTCTTACTGGTTATCTCATAAGTTCCGGTATCCCATACCTCCGCCTCCCCCATTCCGTATCCGTCATCCACAACCGTATTATAATCAAAAGAGCTCGGCCTTTCTGCCTTATCTTTTATGGCTAATCTTATCTCGCGGCCTTTAATCGGAACTCTCTTGGGAAGAATCCAGGTCATCCGGGCTCCATCTATTTCCAGACTGAGGTCAAAGTGTGGATGATTTGTCTTATGGTTTTGAATGATAAACCTAAGCTGCATTCCACTCATAAATCAACCTGAGCCCTTTTAAGGTGAGAAACTCATCTACCTCTTCAATGGTCCTGCTTTCCGGGGCGATAAGGCTAGCCAGCCCACCGGTGGCCACGACCCTAGAATGAGTGCCCATCTCTTTTTTAATCCTTTCCACAATCCCGTCGACTAGACCGGCGTAGCCGAAAGCAAGTCCAGACTGTATGCTGTGCACGGTAGTTTTTCCTATGACCGTTTTGGGTATCATGATTTCTACTTTTGGGAGCTTCGATGCCGCTCCGAAAAGGGCCTCTGCCGAGATAATCAGCCCCGGCGCTATCGCGCCTCCCAGGTACTCGCCTCTTTCGGATATGCAATCAAAGGTGGTCGCCGTACCGAAGTCCACGATTATCACGCTCTTTTTGTACTGGTCGTAAGCAGCGACTCCGTTTACGATTCTATCCGCCCCTACCTCTTTCGGATTATGATAGAGTATGGGCATACCCGTTTTTATCCCAGGCTCTACCACGACCGGGTTGGCGTCGAAATAGGATTTTAGTGTGGAGATGATAACTTCAAGAAGAGGAGGCACCACACAGCATATCGCCGCACCTTTGATCGATTTCAGGCTGATCCCCCTTATCTCAATCAGGTTTCTGAAAAGAACCCCGTATTCGTCCGCAGTTTTGGTCTTATCGGTTCCTATCCTCCAGTGGCTTATAATTTCCTTTCGCTTGAATATGCCGAATGCAATGTTGGTGTTCCCAATGTCCACTGCCAGAAGCAATTTTCTTCCCCCGTATTATTTAATTGTAGAGATGACCTAACCAATTGTTTCTATATTATTATTCCAAAATCTACAATCCGAAATTATCTAAGTCCCCACCTTCTTCGAAGTATCCACTCTGAAGAAAAAATGGCAACAAGCAAGGCAAAGAAACAAGGGTTATCCCATATCCGAACCGTTTTATAGCCGGTTATGGATTTTTTTGGGGAAAAATCGATTTGAAGCTGTTGAGGACTGTCTCTAACAGTGATAAAACGTCCACCGGTATTTTCTGCTATTCTCTTGAGTAAGTTTACATCAGCGGTAGGTCCCCTAACTTCATTTTCTGGAGGTTCGACTAAAAACAGGGTCTCATCCTGATTGCTGTCTGATTTTACGCCGGTTTCCTCAGCATAATTCACGTCTACTCTATAAATCCCGTATTCTTCCGGCTGGATTTCAGAGCTGAACCGATCAAGGGATTTCTTTTCAACTTTTAGTTCGACTTGATTTAAATTTGGAAAAGTGGCTACGGATTTCATTTTTTGTTCATCGACTTCACGGTTAAAAACCTGAATATCTACTCTCGGATTTTCCCCAAGGTTATAAGAAGGCTTATCCGTCTTTATTCTTACCTCCTTAAGTTCCGGGTCATTAATCAGCCAAAGAAGGAGTCGGTTCCAGAATTTCTCATAATAGGGAGCGATTTCTCCCTCTCCCCCGCGAACGAAAGCCCATTTCCAAGAGGAATCTGAGAGGAATGAGGCCACTTTTCCGGATTCGGCTTTACTTATGACTAAGATGGGGTCTCCTTCCAGTGTAGATAGTATAGGCAAGGCACTGGGCTTCAGTCTTTGGACCCGGTTTATCCCGTCAAGTGCGGGCATTTCCTTCCAGTTATCTAGATTTTCCTTTTGGTCAGGGATGAGGTTGGTAATGGGATGTTTTGCTCCGACCGAGGTGAGCGTGGTATAAAACTCCTTTTCACTGAGGGGGTCCTCAATGCTTGCCGGGACATAGTCAAGCTCGACCGGAAGTACATCGGACAGGGGTGTTATTCCGTAGCCCCCGCTGTTGAAACTCCTATCCCCTCCTATCATCAGGAAAGCTCCGCCTTCTTCGGTTACATAATTTTTAAGTCGGTCCAGATGGTAGCCATAGATGCCATAGGGACGAAAGTCAAAATTATGGAATATCACCACGTCAAAAGTCCCAAGCTCTTCCCCGAATATCTCGTCTACGGGGAAAGGAATGAGGCTTAGTTCGTTCTGAGAGGCGAATACCAAATCGGTTGCCTCTCTCAGGATGAAAAAAGAGACCAAGTCAATATTGGGATTTCTTTCGAGCACCCGTCTCAGGAATTTTACATCCCAGGAAGGACTACCGGCTATATGTAGGACTCTAATCTTGTTAACGATGACGTCTACCACGAAGGACTTCTGATTATTTTCTTTTATAGAGTCCCCGGAGATAACCGGGATAGAAACCGTATAAATTTTTCTCCCGACGTTAGTAGGCTGAATCACAAAGCTTATATTTCCTTCCGCCGAGGCCGGGTCTAAGAACACTTCCCGTATGGAGACAAGCTTATCCCCCTCTTTAAGGGTGATGGGGATGTTCTCATTATCAAGCCCTTTGGATTTGACCACGATTTCAACCGAAACCGGATATCTTACGAATGCTACCGGGCTAACTTTAACCCTATCAATCCATACATCACCGGTCGTATCATCTAAAGAAGAAGAAACGGTGTATATATGGAAACCCAAGTTTTTTGAAAGTTCAACCGCGTCCCCCGCTTTATTTCTCGTATCGGCGCCGTCGGAGAACAGGATTACCGAGTCGAGTTCGCCCGATTCATGCTTATCTTTTAGCTCAGCGACTAAGTTAGCTATATCGGTGCTTGCCCCGTTCGGCTCGTACGTCTTTATGTAATCGGATGAGACCGGTTTTAGCGATTGATCAAATACATAATGGCTTACCAAAAAATTCTCCTCGACCTCGGAGAAAAAATGTTCATGCTGGTTGAAAAAATCCCTTACCGCATTGATTCTTGAGTTTCCTTCTTCTTCTGCCGGGAGGTTCATGCTCCAGGAGTTATCGACCAGGATAGCCAGTTTTGGTTTTTCTTCCTCATAATTCTCGGTCCTTAGAGCCGGATTTAACAGTATAAAAAAGAGCATAATAAAAGAAATTAAGTGGAGGGAAATAAGAATGATTCTTTTTTTAGGCGAGCTCAGTAGCCTTGTGCTCTTTATCGAACTGTATAGGACTATGATGATTAAAAGAGAGATTAATATGCCTTCCAACAATCCTGGAGGGTTGAGAAAAACAAATCTTTTTACCTCTGAAAACATCAATCATAATTTACCACAGAAAATTATAGTTTTCTCCGAGGGCCTGCTATTCAATGACCGTGCTTGATAACCTTGGGAGGACAATGCTGGTTTCAAGGGATTGAGCAAAACATGGGTGGAAAGGCTCGTGTTTTTTGTCTTATGTATTTCCAGAGGTAACCTGCCTTACAAACAGCCTAGGGGGCGCATATATACATTCCTTACGAATCCTGAATAGAATTCCCCTTCCTGTTTCCTACTATCCATATTAATCGTGATTTCTTAATCAAAATGTAGTAGAGTGTAATTATAGTGTAGTACGAGGTGCCGGATATGAGAGAAAGGAGAAAAAAAGAAGATCCAAAAGGGAGGAGGAATAAGGACTCTAATATCAAAAAGATAAAAACAAAAGAAACTGTGAACAAGAAGAAGCCGGTCTTAAGTCCCGGAGCCAAGAAGCGGGCAAATTCCTTCCATGTGGTAGGCATGAGTGCTTCTGCCGGGGGACTAGAGGCATTTGAGCAGTTTTTCAGGAATATGCCCCCGGATAGCGGTATGGCATTCATATTGGTTCCTCATTTAGACCCCACCCATAAAAGCATCATGGTCGACCTGATAAAAAGGTGCACCCGGATGGAGGTTATAGAAGCCAAGGACGGCGTGAGGATACGCCCGAATACTATCTACGTGATCCCGCCGAATAATGACCTGAGCGTAATGCAGGAAAGGCTACATTTGATGGAGCCTTTAGCGCCCCGAGGTCAAAGACACCCGATCGATTATTTCTTGAGGAGTTTAGCGGATGATCAAGGTGAAAGGGCTATCTGCATAATTCTATCTGGAACCGGTACTGACGGTACGGTTGGCTTGAAGGCGATTAAAGGAAGCGGTGGCATGGTGATGGTTCAAGACCCACTAACCGCGAAATACGACGGTATGCCCAGAAGCGCTATTGATACGGGGCTCGTAGATTATGTATTACCCCCCGAAAAAATGCCTGAGGCGTTAATTAAATATGTGAGTTATTCAAAGGTTCGGGCCGTCAAGAAAGATTCCGAGACTGCCGCCAAGATGCCGGACTCGTTGCAAAAGATATTGATTTTGCTTCGCAGCCAGACCGGGCACGACTTCTCCCTTTATAAGAAGAACACCATTCTGAGAAGGATAGAGCGCCGTATGGGTGTTCATCAGGTAGATAAATTATCGGACTATGTGCGCTACATGCAGGAACATCCCCATGAAATTAACCTGCTTTTTAAAGAGATAATAATCGGCGTTACCAACTTTTTTAGAGACAAGGACGCTTTTGATGTGCTAAAGACAAAGGTATATCCGCATCTACTTAAAGGGAGATCTCCTGATGATAATATTCGCATCTGGGTGGTTGGATGCTCTACTGGAGAAGAGGCTTATTCAATCGCTATAACACTCAGGGAGTATATTGTGAAAGAAGGTTTCGACGTCAAAGTCCAAATTTTTGCCACGGACATCGATGAAGATGCCATAGAAACGGCCCGGCAGGGTATTTACCCAGACAGCATCGCTGTGGATGTTTCTGTGGAGCGCTTGAAGCGGTTTTTTACCAAGAGAGGTAACACCTATCATATTAACAAAGAGATTCGAGAGATGTTGGTCTTTGCTACTCAAGATGTCATAAAAGACCCCCCGTTTTCAAAGCTGGATATGATAAGCTGCCGTAACCTGCTGATTTATTTTGATGCCGAACTACAAAAGAAGGTGTTACCGCTTTTTCACTATGTTCTTAAGCCCGAGGGCATCCTTTTCCTGGGGTCCTCCGAAACAATTGGGGGTTTTACCGACCTCTTTGATACGTTCGATAAGAAATGGAAATTCTTCAAGCGTAAAGATATGTTGGCCTCTAGTCATTCAGCAGTGGAGTTCCCAACCCTGCCGGTTTCCTACAATGCTCCAGAGGTCACCGCCGGTGAGGTGAAAAAGAGAGATAAGACCGTCGGGCTTTCTGATTATATAGAGAAAATGCTGCTGGATAAATACGCACCGCCTTGTGTGATAGTAGACCAGAAATGCGACATCATTTATATTCACGGCCGCACTGGAAAATATCTTGAACCCTCCTCCGGGATAGCCAAGATGAATATAATATCCATGGCTAGAGAGGGGCTGAAAACTCCCCTTGAGCGTGCCATACATAAGTACCTGTCCCAGAAAAGTGGGGTAGTAAGCAAGAATGTGAGAGTCCATACCAACGGCGGCTACCAGTTAATCAACCTATCCATTAAGCCAGTTCCCGTTTTCGCTCAAAACGATGGTTTGATCATGGTTATATTTGAGGACGTAAAACGCGTCGAAGACAGCGAGATAAGTAAAGGCAAAATTACCGGGGATAGGGATTCCAGAAAACGCATACTAGAACTGGAGCAAGAGCTAAAGTATACAAAGGAAAGCCTCCAAACTACGATCGAAGAACTGGAGACGGCTAACGAGGAGTTGAAGTCTACAAACGAGGAGCTCCAATCATCAAACGAAGAATTACAGAGCACAAACGAAGAGCTGGAGACGGCAAAAGAGGAAACTCAATCCTTGAATGAAGAGCTGGTGACCGTTAATTCCGAGCTCCAGGGCAAGATAGATGAATTGACCGAGATTAATAATGATATGAAAAACCTGCTCGATAGCACTCAAATAGCGACGATTTTTCTGAGTAACAACCTAAAAATAAAAAGGTTTACTCCTGAAGCAAATAAAATAATAAACCTGATTGCCTCGGATGTCGGTCGCCCGATCGCCCATATCGCATCAAATTTACTCTATGAAAATCTGATCGAGGATGTCGAAGGCGTGCTTAGGTCTCTCGTTTTTGTGCAAAAGGAGGTACAGACAAAGGATGGGCATTGGTACAGGATGAAAATTATGCCCTATCGAACAAGCGATAACGTAATTGATGGCGTCGTCTTAACCTTCGTTGACATCGACGACCAGAAGAAGTTCCTTCTGACGGTAGAGAGGTCCTTCGACTTTGTCCAGGGTATCGTGAACACGGTGCGTGAACCCCTGATAATTCTGGACGAGGACCTCCGCGTAGTGTATGCAAACGAATCTTTCTATCGCACCTTTCGGGTCATTAAAGAGGAGACGGAAAGAAAGCTTATTTATGAACTAGGTAATGGCCAATGGGACATCCCGGCCTTGAGGCAATTACTCCACGACGTTATTCCAAACAAAGCCTACTTTAACGACTTTAAGGTTGAGTCTGAATTCGAGAAAATCGGACGTAAGACCATGCTTCTCAATGCCCGATTAATCAACCTTTCCAGCCCGCAGGAGAATCTGATTTTGCTGGCTATAGAAGACATCACCGGTCGAAATCCGGTTTAATAATCAGGAGGGGATATCTCTAGTTACTTAAATCTGGGTCGTATTTCGGTTGACTCCATAAAAGTTATTGGGATAAACTTCGGGAGGTTCGTTTCATCAGTCATTCTAGCGGATAAGTACTCGCTCATACAGCTTGTCGAAGCATGGATTTCTTGAAGTCTTCATTATCCTACTCCGTCTATAATGCTCGGGATAGGCTTCGGCGTAACTCGTGCAGACCGGGCTAAGGAGGAACGGGGTTACTGACCGAGTCATGGTATTCGGGGCGACAGTCTTTCGGATGCTATAGCCATTTATTTTTAGGGGCTTTATATTTTACATTGCATAGGTTAGCCCATGAAAAAAAAGAATCGACCAAAGGAAGAGGAGAGTAGCCTGCGCAGACGAGCTGAAGAACTGTTGAAAGGGAAATCGGAGAATCTGGATCCCTGGTTCTATCCGCGTTTAGATCGGCTTTCCACGGCCGATATCGAGAAACTGATACATGAACTTCATGTGCATCAAATTGAACTCGAAATACAGAACGAAGAGCTTCGTCGGGCGCAATCGGAGCTAGAAGAGTCCCGTAATAAATACGCCGACTTGTATGACTTCGCCCCGGTGGGGTATTTTACCATAAGCGAAAAAGGGATTATCCAGGATGTAAACCTTACCGGCGCTGCCTTATTGGGAGTAGAGAAGGGAAATTTAATTAACAAAAGATTCTCCCAATACGTGCTGGCCGACAGCCACGACCGGTTCTATTCTATTCGCAAAAATCTTATTGAATCTGCCGCCAAACAGACCGCTGAAGTGAGGATGTTGAGAAGGGATGGAGCGACGTTTCATGCCCAACTGAAGGGGGTGGCCGTGTTTGACAGTCAAGGTAATTTTCGTCATTTTAGAATTGCACTACTGGATATTACGGAAAGGAAACTACTAGAGGAGAAATTGAATAGAACTCAAAAGCTAGAGTCCCTGGGTGTTCTTGCCGGCGGAATAGCGCACGATTTTAACAATATATTGACGGTCATATTGGGTAACGTCTCCCTGGCCAGGATGGTTACAGACCCGGAGGTTAGTTTGTTCAAGAGGCTTGAGGAGGTGGAAAGGGCGGCACTGCGGGCAAAAGTGCTGACTGATAAGCTCCTGACATTTGCGAGCGGGGGAGTACCGATCAAAAAAACCACCTCTATCGCCGAAGTGTTGAAGGACGCGGTGGAATTTGCCCTTACCGGGTCCAACGTCAAGTGCAAGTTTATAATCCCTCATGATCTCTGGCCGGTGGAAGTGGACGAGGGCCAAATCAGCCATGTGTTCAGTAACTTAGCTATAAACGCTTGCCAGGCCATGCCTGACGGCGGGATTATAAAAGTAAGGGCTGAGAATGTTGCGGGGTTCAAGCCGTCGACTAGCTCTTCCGAGGGTTTTCCGGCGGAGCATGGTAAATTCATAAGGATAACGATGAAAGACCGAGGAATCGGCATACCGAAGGAAAATCTTCAAAGGATATTCGAGCCGTACTTCACGACTAAACAAAAGGGCAGCGGGCTAGGGCTTGCGACTGCGTATTCTATTATCAAGAACCACGAGGGAGAGATTAGGGTGGAGTCCGAACTCGGTGTAGGAACAACGTTCACCATATATATTCCGGCATCGGAGAAAGAACCCTCGACAAAAAACGGTGTGGAGAAGGAACAATTGCTCACGGGACGCGGCAAGATTTTGGTCATGGACGACGAGGAAGAAGTTAGAAGGGTTCTTAGAAATATGCTATTTCACCTTGGTTATGAGTTTGAGTTTGCCGTAGATGGCCAAGAGGCGATAGAGCTATACCAGAGAGCCTTAAAATCAGGTGAACCATTCGACGCAGTCATACTGGATTTGACCATACCCGGAGGGAAGAGTGGTAAGGAGGCGATGAAGAAGCTACTCCGCTTACACCCGCAAATTAGAGCCATTGTCTCGAGCGGCTATTCTAATGACCCGGTCATGGCCGAGTTCAAAAGATACGGATTTAAGGGAGTAATAGCAAAACCGTACAAAATAGAGGAACTGGGTCGGGTATTGTATGAACTGGTGATAGGTTAGGGCAAAGAATTACTTTTTCTTATTTAATGCTATAAATTTAGGAACAATTCAAAAGGCAACCTTAAGCTTTTTGAAAACTACCTATGTGTAGTGACGCCCAGATTCGTCTTTCCGCATACTGCTAGACCGGATTAAAAAATGAGGAATTTCCCCCTTCCCATTATTAGTGCGTCATCTACATAGATGGTGGCAGTCCTTACCCCATTCTTACTAGCCTCTCGCCTAGAGTCAGCGTGGCTTAGTGATTTTGAGGTAGGGGCGATTATAACATCTACTTGTTTCATGAATTCAGCCAAGGGTTTGAGCGGTTCTTCTCCGTGTGATCCCCTCGGGATAATTTCTACAATCAGGGCCTCGGCTCCAATCTCTTTTGCCGATTCCCATAAGACATAGCCGATTTTTCTAAGCAGGCCATCGGTTATGACTAGGACCTTTTCTCCAGGCTTGATTGCCATGCAGTCTATTATTGCAACCCTCGCCGCGTCTCTGATCGCTTTCATACATGCCTCTTGGAGGACTTACGGTAAATTTTAAAATAAATCCGGGGAATATGGTATTAGAACTTCTGTATGTTTAATAATATGGAGTCAAGTAGTTTTTATTCTAGGTAGGGTCCTATTTGCTTGATGAGTTAGAGAGTATTTTCATCTTCATTAGGCTCTGTCACCGACCCCTTCACATCTACCAAATCAGCCAGGTGAGATAAGCCAAGCGCCGCCTTGAATAAGTCGAGGCCAATGCTGTTAAACTTCTGCTTGAAACATAATTCAAACCTGACCTGTGCACTTTCTCCTGGCTCGAGTAAAGCATCTTTATACCCTGCCTTATTCAGGACCGTGATCGTTATTTTGGCATCCTTCGGCGAGTTTTCCTTGAGCCTAACCACTATATCAGAGAGCATATTATCGCTGATGTTTGTGAGCTTAGCCCGGAACCTGAATCTCCAAGGATAAGTGCCCGGACATGCTTTTTTCTTTTTTATCTGTTGGATTGTCTTTGGCAAGGATTCGAATTTAACAATCCCGTTTATATCAGTAATGTTGATTATGGATTCAATTGCCCCAATGTCGCAAACTCCTACCCTTTTCTGCCCAATCTGGTCAGCAGCCAGTATCGGTATATCTGAGCAAACATCATGGTTACCGGCGTTGATTGCCTGACTGTCGGCAAGAAGGGGGTAATGCCCATTGCCGGGAGTACCGTCATCGGTGAAATCTCCGAGGCCCGGGTCTCCAAACCGGTCATCCGGGCCGGTGCTAAGGTCACAACCGGAGCTGTCACCGATGAGATTATTCCCAAGCGAGGTGATAGGGCCAAAGCAATCACCTAAATTATTAAGGGCAATGATGGTGTTTTGTATCTCCACGACACCAAAAAACTCAGAGCCGTTAAAGTTATCGACCCCGAATTCGTTATTGAATATAGTGCTGTTGATTATAGTGGTGATAGCGTCTACGTTTTCAATTCCACCGCCGTTATTGTCGGCAATAGTGCTATTCAACACGACCAAAAGACTCTCGGTGTTATCTACGACAGCACCAAAGCCGGAGGAGTTGTCGTAGATGGAGCTATTAGTCAGAGTCAACGAGTCGGAGTTCGATATCGCCCCACCCGAAAACTCTGCACCGTTACCGGATATAGTGGTATTCGTGATGTTGGATGTCCCGATATTAGCAATGCCGCCACCCCTAAAATCCGAACTATTACCGGCGACCAGACTGTCTTTCATAGTTACAGTACCGAATATCCCTCCGCCCAAGAAACCGGCTTGGTTATTCAATATCTGGCTGTCCTTGATATTCACCGTTCCGTCTATACCGCCGCCAAAACCTTGGGCAAAGTTATCTGAAATAATACTGCTCGTAATATCCACGGAGCTGCCAAAGATCCCGCCTCCATCCTGTGCGGAGTTATTGGAAACGGTGCTGTTGATTATTGTTGCTGTTCCATTGCCGGCTAGTCCACCTCCTTCGAACTCGGCAGAATTGCCGGAGATTACGCTGTTCGTTACGACTAAGGATCCGTCGTTAAAGATACCTCCACCGATATCACAGCATTCTACGAGACCACCGGTAATAGCTAAGCCTTCTAAAATCAGGGTGCCGGTATCGGCGATATGAAAGATACGAAAAGGTTCAGCGGTTGAATCGCGCTCAATAATGGTTACGCCGGGTCCGTCTCCGATGATTTCTATGTTGCTGATTATGGAGGGTAATCCGTTAGCGCCGTCGGTTGTGTTGTCTACTCCTGTCAGGGTGTAGGTTCCAGCCTCTAGAAAAATGGTGTCATCTTCGGCAGTGGTGTTAGCTACCTTGATTGACTCGACCAGGGCAGGTACGTTTCCGGAGGGAACATTAAAAACGGCGGCATAGACTGCTTTAGGTATAAACAGGACATAAAGAGTATAAATAAAAACTTTTATGCAGTGATAAAAAAAAGTTTTTTTTATTCTACAATTAGTTTTCCCCTCGGACCGGGCCAATGTTTTCCATCCTCCTAATTTCTCTACACTCAGTACTTATCAAATAGAGCCTATCGTGGGGCAGCGGCAATATGTGTTCTTCGAGTCAAGTACTTTTTAAAAGACAGATATAGAGATAGCTCTCGACGAATGGCGAATAAAGTATGTTCATATGCTAACTCTAGGTGAGTTATGAGTTCAACGGGACTTTAGTTAGATTTCTCTAATAACGAAAGGTTGATTTTGGCTTAGTACTTAAGTTATATATGATAATGTAGATTAAAACTATTATCAGGCGAGCTTGATTTGTAATGGTTTAGCTTGAATGAAGCTTAGTACTGAGTGAGGGTTCCATCTCTCTTCGCTCTTTTTATGGCATATGCAAAGATGGCTATACTAAGGGGTAGGGTAGTAACGGCAAAAATAGACAATACTAAGATATTAGGCATTAGCTCGCTCAGGGCATATCCCTTAAGCAAGGATAATCTCATCGCCTCAAGAGCATAGGTTACGGGCAGGAGGTAAGAAATTGTCTGTAACCAGTCGGGGAGGACGGAGATAGGAAAATAAAGCCCTCCAAACAAGCTAGAAAGGCCCGTAAATATTCTACTAACCGGGTCTCCTCTTTTTAGTACCATGATAAAACTTGCCGAAATGATTCCAAGACTGCTGAAAGAAACGATAGTCAGAGCCAGAATCAGTAAAGCCCCGGGTATGTTTGCTCCATCGATATTAAGCCCAAAAGCGAAGACTCCCAATAATAAGTACGCCAAGACCCTAAGTGATGCCCATACGAAGCTGTATAGGGATGAAGAAAGGATAATCGTCGGTATCTCCGTCTGAGTTATCAGGAGGGCTTCCAGTGTCCCGAGCACCTGTCCTTCTCTAATGCTGCCGGAAAGGCTCTGCATGGACACCGCCAGATAGCTGTAAAAAGCAATTCCTATGAGTACGAATGAGAAATAGTCGCCGCCATAAGGCTCAAGATATGATACCCCAGCGTCGCCGAGAAGCTTTGAAAGGAAATAAAGCCCCAAGGTGGAGGTAAATATCCCAAAAAGCTGCATTACAAATGCAAACTTGTAGCTCGATTCCTCTAGCAAATCTCTCCAGAGAAAGGCCAGTGGCTTTTCAAGGAAAGTCATGATATTGATTCTCCACTTATTCGGTCGCCTCTGTCTATAACCCTTGAGAAAAGCTCTTCCAGGGAGGTTTCTTCCTCATGAAGGGAATAGACCTTAGCGCCGGCGTCGACAATTTGTTTAATTAAACTGGGTATGCTTCCATCTCCGTCTGCAGTTTCAACCTCAATTTGAATGTAGTCGGGATGAGAGCCATTTTCCATGAACCTGATCTTTCTGACCGAGGATACGCTAATAATCTTTTTGAGCGATTCATATTCCAGTGCCTTCAGTTTCATCACATACTTTTTATCTGTGCCCAGTTTTCTCCTTATCTCTTCCACAGAGCCGACCGCTTTCAATTGCCCCTTATGAATTATTCCCACCCGGTCGCAAATGTCCTGAGCTTCCTGTAAGTTATGGGTGGCAAAAACCACAGTCTTTTTTTCTTCTCCGACTATTTTATCCTTCACTAGGGTTCTTAAATTCTGTACGGTGATCGGGTCCAGGCTTCTAGTTGGCTCATCCATGAAAATAATCTCCGGGTTTGTTAGAAGCCCTCTAGCAATGGCTAATTTTTGCCTCATCCCGGTGGAATAGTCCTTGAACATCCTTTCGGCATTGTCAGCAAGCTCCAGAAACTCGAGCACTCTGTCTATTCTAGTGTCCGCCTCACTATTGGGTATATTGTTAAGCTTGGCGAAGAATTTCAGATTTTGCCTCCCGGTAAGACGCCAATAAAAACTCCTCTCGTCGCTTATGACATATCCGATGATTCTTCTTATGCTTCTTCCCTCCTTTGTGACATCTAAACCTCCTACGAATGCTTTTCCGGAGGTGGGCAGAACCAGGGTACAAAGGATCTTTATGAGTGTAGTCTTACCGGCGCCATTCGGTCCTAATAAACCGAACAACTCACCTTTTCTTACTTGAATGTTCACTTCTTGGAGAGCGGTAATTTCTTTTCTCCGGAAAGGATGCACGATCATTTCACGGTATCTTTTTATTACCGGAAAGTTTTTTGTTAGATCGTGTGTTTCGATTGCATAGGACAAAGGAGGTCTCACCGATGTTATGTATTTCCCATGTTGAATAAGACTCGATTCCCGATTAACACTTTAATTTCTCGAATTTATCCACTTGCTGAGAATAACTTCCTCCCTGATTTCTTTATTAGCCCCCCAGAATTTCCTGATTAGCCTAGCATGCTTTATTAATACGCCGAGAGGTCTGAAGAGATAGTATAGGTAGAACTTGAGCGAGTGCGGATCCAGGGAATATTTCCTTGCTAGGACACTCGGCTGGGGGAATAAGCTATCGAGGAGGATGCGTACTTTCAATTTATAACTATCTGCGGCCAGAGACTGGAAAAAAACAGCCGGTATGCGCTCTTCCTTGGCCAGTATTTTTTTATGTATTAGCTCGAGTAGTTCACAATCAAGATTTTCCGGGTTCGGGCCATTCGAATTTTCATGACAGACTGATTCACCGCTCCCCAGTTCTTCTGCAATATGGATAATGGAAAAGACTAGGTTCTTAATCCCGTGCTTATCCGCTTCTTGCTCAAGCCTGGTCCAGTTGATTTCATTACCATAATGCTTGAGGATTTGACTGATGTCGCATAGCTGTATTAGCGCGTTTCTATTCGTAAAAGTACCCCTGAAACTATTGCTCATGAAACGATGCTTGAGAAAGTGGAGTGAAAGATGAAGAAGCAGATCCTCGGGGCAAAGTACTAATGCCTTAGTCCCGGCAATCTCTGATGTTTTCGCCCTTTCCCAGAACCCTTCGATGAGGCCGGAGTCGATGATGGCGATTCTAGAGGGATGAGATTTTCTGGCAATATGCCAATGGAGTTCGACCAGTATAGACTTATCTGGACTTAGGTATCCAACATGAAAATGGTTTTCTCTGTACCATTCAGGGAGTTCTTTTCCAGCGAAGGTATAACCTAAATCTGACATTATCTTCTCTGCGGTAGGGAGGTCCTCTTTCTTGACCATAAGGTCGATATCGTTCATAGGTCTTAGAGCGATGTCTCCATAAACAGCCTCGGCCAAAGCCGCACCCTTTAGTACGATGACTTTTATTCCATTCTGGTTGAACGCCTCCAGAATTTTCCCCAATTCAGAATATAAGTACATATTCTTGGCCAAATTTTCATAATATGTGTTCTTGAGTTTATTCAACAAATCTGGAGGTATATAGTTACCCTCTCCCATTTGCTTAATATTATGGTAAAGAAGGGGAGCAACCCCATGCCAATAGGCGGAGTCTAGGAGATTATCCCAGTTCAGTGGCGAGCTAACGAGCGCTTTAATTCGACTCCTCGTAGTTTCGGAAATCTCCGTCTGGCCGCAATAGAGCAACATCCTGTCTTCATTTGATAGGTTCATATAAGTTTCCAAAAACCTCTCTCCAGAGTTAGGCTAAGCAATTTGTTCACTCATTTCCGGGAAGCAGTAGGTTATCTTGTATGATTTAGTCATTTCTACATCCCTCTCCAGAAAGATATCGCCTTGATATACGAGCCAAGCATGTCCTTCTAGTTTACTTTTTATCTTCCCGTCTGGTAATTTTACACCGAAGCATATTCTGACGTTCATTCCTAATTTCTTCAAGAAGTGATAGAGAATCAAAGATCTTTTGAGACAAATCTTTTTGTACATCCAGTAGTTACGACCAAGTATGTAATCCGTATACTTCACCACCATTTCCTTGGCTCTCTCTTGATTTTGATAAGATTTTACCTCTTTTGGTGTGAGTAACTTGAGAAGTTTTTGAATAGACAGGAACTTTATCAGGAGAGGTAGAATCGATATCAATAGAAAGATTTGAACAAATAATGTAACATCTTCGAATGATTTGAAACTTTTCCTCATTTTGTCCAATGAGCTTTGCTTGCCACTCATCGATTTCCTCATCTTCTCGAAATCGCTATTTGTGATAGATATCATAAGCCTTATTGGGAGAAATCACGGTCTCAATTTTGAAGATTTATATGCTTGAGAAGATCAACGAGTTTTCTAGGCTCTTCATATATATCCCTGCCGCTTAAAAGCTCGAACCCGATCGTTTGCTTGACCAGTTTTTCAAGTGTGCCTAGCTGTTTTTTAGACACTTCGTTATCGATGGCTAATATAATCTGCTTGAGCAATCGGGCATATACATCTTTTTTATTAAGTGGATAAATCTGACTTTTTCTGTTTGGTGTGATGCGAGGAAAAATTATCACGTCCGGTCTGGCACAGGGAATAAATGAACCTAAAAAAATTTGAGATATATCCACCGAAACCTTGAACCCATCGGAAAATTCAAAGGTTTCTCTCAATGCCACCTCTGGAAGTCGTTCGGCTACCTTTTGATCTAGATTAAAGCTTCTAAATAATGAATTGACAATTATTTCCCCATTTAGCTCTTCGAGAATGAGGAAATCGTCAGAAACGTATTTGAAACCCTGGGAGACCAAGCTCAGAGCAATGGTGGTTTTTCCGCATCCGCTGTTTCCAGAAATCAAATATCCCCTTCCATCACCATATAAGGCGGCGGAGTGAAGAGAATAAAGTCCATGATATTTAAGGGTTTCTACAAAAGGTGCACATACCAACGAGAACAACTCCATAGAGTCTTTTAAAGCTTCCGCCTTCAGAAATCCTCTTACATTTCTTGTAGCGGGGTCTAACGAAATCATGGAGCCATCTTTTGAGCGGAAATATATCTTCTCCCCGTTTCTATAGGATGTGATAGAGGGTAACTTTATCACCGGAGTGGACTCAGTAGGGAGAGAAGGGGGTTCATCCACTATATCAAGTTCAAATTCCAGCGGCTTTATATCCAAGCGTTTTTTTCCTCTATAAAGCGAATTAAAATAGTTGAATAGCAAAGATTGCAGGTTAGATTGACAAAGAATATGTATGTTTATGCCCTGTACGAGGTAAGAGCCCTTCGTCAAATAGGCCAATTATTCTCCGCTCCTTAAAGCAGTATTAAATCAAGTTAATTTAAGTTTATTACTGCTTTTAAAGATTTAAATGTATAAACTTTAGCGATTAAGTTCTTGCTCACTGCTAAACTCGGATCAGGCTGTTTCAAAAAAAAATTAAAGTGCAAAACATCGAATCAAATATTTATCTAACTTATGATATATAAATCGAATATTAAGGAAAAGAAATCAAATATATTACCCTTCTTAATATTATTAAATTGCTCATAACCGTCATAAAATTAAGAACCACCTATACAATAAACCCGACCCCATATTTGAAACATTTTTTATACTTATCCTTAATATGGCGATTTATATCTGCTACCGTGATAACCACCTATCGTAAGGACATCTAATGAGTCAGCGCATTTTAGCAACTCCGGCTCTACAAATACCCTTTTCTTTTCATCGCGGTTCATTGATATCACCTCCTTTCCTGGAAATAATTTTGCTAATATTAAGCTTAATACTAGTGGAGATTGAAGAACAAGTAGACATTGGTATTGTTTCCCCTTATGAAAAAAGATTATTTTAGACTAGCACAAAAGTCTTAATATTATCTAACATACTAAGACTATGTGCTGGTGCATTTGGGGACGGTGGGAAAGGATAAAGTTATTCCTCACTCTAATCAACACAATACTTCTCTATAACCAATCCTTCTGATTCTAATTGACTTATCAGCCTGACAACACTTGTTCTTACCACTTCGTAATCTATTTCATATTCGGAAGCCAGCTTTTTTGCAATCTGCAGTGGGGTTCCTACTTCATCCAGGATCTGCCAAATCCTTAGCCCAGTTTCATTCAAGTTGTAATAATATTTAGTATCTAGGTTCAAAAGAATTGCGCCATCGTCCAGCTCGGTACATACTACAGATGGGTTTTTCTGGTAGGTTTTAAGATTATCCATCGTCTCGCTACTGCATTTTCTAAATTCGACTAAATAAAAACCCTTTCATTGTATAAAATCAATCGGACTTCGGTTCATTTTTGGCATAGTACAAAAGTTATAGCTTTATCTGAGATAATCTGAGCATGTGGACCTATCGGTGGCCCAAGCTATTATATTTTTGTGTTTTTGCAGATAGTTACCAGCGTCCTTGAATTCTCCGGACCAAAAAGTATATAATTCACTTTTACTCAAAGAATAGGGGTGAAGTGTTGAGATTAAAAGAGGGCTATAACCAGGACTTAGATATATTAGCCGAGGTTATTAGGGCGCTTAATCAAGCAAGTAAACTTGAGGAGATCTACTCAATTGCTTTGGGATTGGCTACTCAACTAAATAGTGTACAAATGGTCATGATCTACTTGGTTAACGAAGAAAAAAGACAAGCCGTGCTCGAAGCCCATAAAAATGTTCCACGAGACTACGTCAGACAAGCGAGCAGAATTCCTTTTGCTGAAGGTTTAACCTGGAAGGCGATCCGAGCAGGAAAGGTTATGTATATCGAAGATATTCTGGAGGAGCCCGATGCTGCGGATGCGTTTAAAGGTATGGGAAGCCGCAATCTTCTGGGAATCCCTGTCCGCATCGAGCAAAAGACCATTGGTCTAATATGGTTCATCAGTTATACAGAACGTAAATTTGATGAAGATGAGATAAAAGTGCTCTCTATGGTTGGGGACCTGCTGGCTACAGCCATAGCCAAGGCAAAACAAACTGAAGAGTTTATGGAGAGAAAGAAATATCTATCGATATTGAGCGAGATATCCCAGCAACTCCATAAATCCGTTGATTTGAACCAGGTGTTCCAGACTGTATTGGAAATCATCCGAGATTTGAAGTTCATAGACCTTTTATCAATATATTTGGTTGAAGAGTATGGGGACAAAAAGGAGGCCGTATTACAAATTCATCTGGGATATCCCGCGGAGTATTTAGAAAGAGCTTCCAGAATCCCCTGCGGAACAGGAATCACCTGGGAAGTGATTAGTAAAGGTGAGCCGCATTTTTATGAAGATGCCTCAGCTTCATTGGCTCCCACAGGCCCAGAGGATAAAGCTCTGGGGGCTCGTGCGTTACTATCCATACCGATTAAATTGGACGGTGATAGTATAGGGACAGTTGATTTTTCACGATATGAGAAGAACTCTTTTAATCGTCAGGAGTTGGATTTTCTCCTATCTCTCGGTAATCAAATAGCAACGGCGATAGCGAAGGCAAAGATAATCGAGGAGATGAAAAGGCGAAGAGAGGCACTCAGACAAAGTGAAGAACGTTACAAAGATTTGTTCGAGAATGTCCCTTCAGGAATTTACCGCACCACGCCCGAAGGAAGGATTCTGATGGCAAACCCCGCTTTAGTTCAAATGCTGGGATATACTTCTTTTGAAGAGTTGGTCTCACGTAATTTAGAGGAGGAAGGATTCGACGTTAATTACCCACGGAGTAAGTTTAAGGAGTTAATGGAGCAGAAAAGCGAAATAAGTGGGTTGGAATCGGCTTGGGTAAAGCAGGATGGCTCTCTTGTTTATGTCCTTGAGAGCACAAGAGCGGTTCGGGGAGAAGACGGGATGGTCTTGTACTACGAGGGAACTGTGGAGAACATAACCGAGCGTAAAAAGGCGGAGGATAAATTGCGAGAAAGAGAAGAGCAGTTGCGTCTTCTGACCGATGCTCTTCCGGTTTGTATTTCCTATATTGACGCACAGGAACGTTATCTTTTCAACAACAAAGCATATGAAAAATGGTTCGGATACCCGCAAGAAGAAATAACCGGAAAGCATATGAAAGAAATTTTAGGAGAGGATGTATACGCTAAACTTAAGGACAAGGTTGAAACTGCATTATCGGGTCGGGCAATAAACTTTGACAGCGTCATACCCTGCAATGATGTTGAGGCAAGGTACGTGAATGTTTCTTATGTACCTCATTTTGATGATAATGGGCAGGTGAAGGGGTTCTATGCGTTAATTCTAGATATCACCGATCGCATGCGGGTGGAGAAGGCACTTCGTGAAAGTCTTAACCAGTTGTCCAAGAAGAATCGATATGAAACTATTATTAGTTCTGTTGCTCAAAGTGTTCATAAGTCGATTAACCTAGAAGAAGTCCTGGAGAATGCTGTTGAGGCCATGAGCAAAAATATTGATAAAGCGGACATTGTTGGAATTTACCTGGTAGAGGGTGATAAAGCAGTTCTTAGAGTGCATAAAGGCCTAACCGATAGTTACATTAGCCGGGCCGGAATAATACAATTTCCAAAGGGGCTTACCTGGAAAACCATTATAGGAGGTAAGCCGATTTATTGTGCCGATGTGGAAAATGATAATTTTCTTGGCCCCGCCGGGAGGGAGCTAGGAATAAAGAGCTACTTATCTATGCCTATTAATTTTGAGGGCAAGACAGTCGGAACTATGGGTATAAATTCGTTCGAGAAAAACGCCTTCAACGATGAGGAATTGAATCTCCTTGAGATTGTAGTGAGGCAAATAGAGGTGGCAATAAATAATGCCAAACGGGTGGAGTTGCTACGCCGATCGGAGGAGGCACTACGTAAGGCCCGGGACGAGTTGGAGATTCGCGTTCAAGAGCGTACTGCTCAGCTGGCTACGACCAACAAAGCGCTTCAGGCGGAAATCGTCGATCGCAGGGCGGCTGAATATGCACTCAGAGAAAGTCTTGCCCAATTATCGAAGAAGAACCGTTACGAGGCTATTATCAGTACGGTGACTCGTAGCGTTCACCAGTCGATTAACCTTCAGGAGGTTCTGGAGAACGCGGTTGAGGTGATGAGTGGTAAGATAGACCGGCTTGATAATGTTGCAATCTACCTAGTCGAGGGACAAGAAGCGGTTTTGAAGGCCTATAGGGGATTCGACGACCGCTATATTAAGCGCGCTGGAAGAATTGCCTATCCAAAAGGTATTACTTGGAAGACTATAATGGAAGGTAAGCCTAGGTATGTTAGTGATGTAGATAAAGATACTATCCTTGGCCAAGCCGGAAGAGAACTAGGTATAAAAAGCTACTTGAGCATGCCGATCAGTTTTCAAGGACAGACGACAGGGGCCTTAATTCTAACCTCTTTCGAAAAAAACGCATTTGATGAGGAGGAATTGAGATTGCTGGAAATAGTAGCTCAGCAGATAATAGCCGCAATAAACAACGCTAGACAAGCAGAGTCGCTTCAAGAGTCAAAAGAGGAACTAGAAAAGCGCGTTCGGGAACGTACCTTGGAACTATCCCGGAAAAACGAGGAGCTTAGAAAGGAAATCCTCTGGCGGGTTCAGGCAGAGAAAGCTTTACGGGTTAGCGAAGAAAAATACCGCACCCTGGTGGAGCATACTTACGACCTTATAGTGGAAACTAGTATTGATGGTAGGTTTTTATATGTTAGTCCCAAACATAAAGATGCTTTAGGGTATGAGAGTAATGAACTAATTGGCACAAAGGTTTTTGAATATATACACCCGGACGACCTTCCCGCTGTCATGGGGGAATTTGCCAATGCAATGGAAACTATATCATCGGGAAGTGCGGTTTTCCGGTTCAAGCATAAAGATGGAAATTGGCTTTGGCTTGAAAGTACCGGCAAGCCATATCGGACAGAAAAAGGGGAAATTAGAGGGGTTATCGCTTCTAGGGACATAACCGAGCGTAAACGAGTGGATGAACAGATCAAGGAGTCTCTCAGGGAGAAAGAAGTGCTCCTAAAAGAGATTCACCATCGAGTAAAAAATAACCTGCAGGTTATCTCCAGTTTGATTAATATTCAATCTCAATATACAAAGAGCAGAAAGGCTATTGAAATGTTCAATGAAACTCAAAACCGCATCCGGTCAATGGCACTGATTCACGAACAATTGTACCAATCTAATAATATGGCCATGATCAGCTTCTCGGAATACGTCCAAAATCTGCTGACTAACTTATTCTACTCTTATGATATAAACCCGGATGCTATTAAATTAAAAGTTAATGTAAATAATATTTTCCTGAATATAGATACGGCAATTCCTTGTGGTTTGATAATCAATGAGCTAGTCTCGAATTCGATGAAGCACGCTTTTCCTAGGGGAAGGAAGGGTGAAATTCGTGTGGAAATGCTTGCCGGTAACGGTGTGGAAGGGAAATCAGCACATCCCTGTTTTACCCTGATTATCAGCGACAATGGATGTAGTTTGCCAAAAGATTTAGATTTGCGAAATACAAACTCACTGGGGTTGCAATTGGTGCTGGATCTGGTGGAGCAACTAGGGGGTATTATCGAAGTTGATAGAGATGCCGGAACTTCATTCAAAATTAAATTTGAGGAGCTGTAATTGAAGATAATGGAACGTGGGCATACTAACCCAATAATAAATCGGCTTGAATGAACAGATTTAATCAACCCAAAGATACTGTTGTTCATCTCCGCTAGTCCTTCTGATATTTTTAAACGAAATCTTAAAGCTTATCTATACTAGTCCTAAAATCCTACAAAAGTGTTATTGAGTTTGGTAGGCAAAAGGAGGGTAATTTAGACGGGTATGGGCATGGCGATGAGAAAAAGAAGAATAATGATAGTAGAAGACGAACAACTTGTAGCCAGGGATATAAAGAACAGGTTGGAACAGTTGGGCTATTCCGTAGTTACTACAGTTTCTTCTGGAAAAGATGCTATCCAAAAAGCTTCGGAGGTAAAACCAGATTTAGTACTGATGGATATTGTTTTAAAGGGTAATATGGACGGTATAGAGGCCGCAAAAAAGATCCGCGAACGATTCAACATACCAATAATATATCTCACTGCATATGCGGACCTGAGTAGACTGGAACGGGCAAAGATGACCGAGCCAGTCGGCTATATAATTAAACCTTTTCAACATAAAGATTTGCGTTTCTCGATTGAGATAGCACTTTCTAAACATGAGAAGGAAAAGAAGTTATGGCAGGAGTGTAGGCTGCTTTTTTCCATGCTTAAGAACATGAGCGACGGAGTAATCATTACTAATGACAATAGCCTTGTAACTTTCATGAATCCTTCGGCTGAGGTTCTCACGGGCTGTACGGCGGAAGAAGCTTTCGGTAAACATTTAGGTGAATTTTTTAAAACGAGTTTAGAAGTAACCGGAGAGGATGAGGCAAAACATACCTCGGTGGTAACTAAAGGCGGAAGAGAAAGCCTTATCGGCTTGAGGTCCTCTCTAGTCCGTGATGAAGATGGCAACAGCTTGGGTACTGTCTTAGTTTTACGTGAAGTTTTTAGCTTCGAGCCAGGTGTGGATAAACCGCATAAAATGGTCACTGTTGATAAGACGGGGGTGAAAAGCATCAAGTTGATGGTGGCCAGTCCCTATGCTTTGATTAAAGATGTAATAGAGGGAATAATCGAGAATCAAACGGACGTCGAGATGGTAGCTCATGCTTTAAACCATTCTGATGTCGTCCCAATTTTGGGCCGAAAGAAACCCGACGTTTTGTTCCTAGACACAGACATAGCCAACTTGAACATTATGGAGATGCTCGAATTAATCAGAGAAAAACGTCCTCAGACAAAGATACTCCTTTTTTTTCATAATTTAGATGAAGAATTAGTCCTGAATGGGCTACATTTAGGGGTTCGAGGGTATATGGCATATGAGTCTAGTATAGAGCTCCTTCCTAAGGCGGCTAAGGCCTTAAGTAGAGACGAACTCTGGATGGATGCAAATGTCATGACTAAAATATTGAATAGTCTTGTGCCCTTGGGAAAATTCAAGCGGTCATTGAATGATAAACTTACCAAGAAAGAAAAGGAGATAGTGCAGCTTGTCTTAGAAGGTCTAAGCAATAGGCAAATTTCTGATAAGTTGTTTATGAGTGAAAATACAGTGAAGAACCATCTGGCTAAAATATTCTCTAAACTCCAAGTGGGTAATAGATTCGAGCTAGTTCTTCGCCTAAGCTCCCGGCGCTGATTCCTCCGTCTGTTGTGGATATTTCAGGGCAGCCTATATACGTTTTCTCGAAATTAGCGGCCGTATTGGGCAATAGTGGTAAACGAATTGAGAAGATTTTGCCTAGTTAAGATCTAAATACGTTCTTAGCTGTTTCCTTGACTTTGTCTAAAGAATATTTTTATTTGACAAACTCAATATTAATCATCGGTAGCTTTCACTCTACTCTTCAAGTTTTTTTCGGATTATTTTTCCTAATAGTTCTTAGAACCCCCCAAAAAGTACTAGCACGAATATCATCTAAAAGGGTGATTGTTTCATAGGACTACATATTTTCTTGCGATGAACGGTGAATAGAGGGACGGAAAAACTAGGAGAAAAGGGAAAGATAATTAATCTCAAAAGGAGGGAAGTTAAGGATGAGGAAAATCCTGCTAATTTTAATTCTATTATGCGTGACGGCATGTAGCGGAGGTGGTGGCGGCGGAGGGGGAGGTAATGGTACAGGAGGGGGTGGAAATGGGTGTCTAACTGTTGCCGAGATTGAGACTCTGGCAGGCATTTTTGGTATACAGTTAAATGGCGGTTGCCTTTTGAGGGCGGAATCTACGGATTCATCAACTCTACCTCTCCCGATGAGTTGTCCGGCACTGTTGGATGAGGCATTTGATTTTCGGATTGGCACATCTTCACCGGGAGAATCGACGAATGACTCTGATGCTGCCCTAAGCATTTTTTCCCCGCCGGATATACCTCTAGATGCTAGACTCTTGGCATGCTTTCCTTTGGCCTGCGTGGATATAACAGACCTTGAGATAGTTTCAAGAGACCAGAACGACTTTTTTATCACGGCTGTGGATGGACAGGATATTGATATAGATGCCTCGGTAAATGGCGAGGTAAATACGATACTGGTGCTGGCAGATTCTAGCTGCGTATTGGGTGGAGGCGGCACCGGAGGAACTGGTGGTACCGGTGGCACCGGGGGAACAGGTGGTACTGGCGGTACTGGGGGGACGGGTGGTACTGGCGGCACCGGTGGAACTGGGGGAACCGGTGGTACCGGAGGGTCTTTATGCGCTGTGGATTTAGGAGAGGTAACTCAAATTGTTTCATCCTTGATCCCGGTTCTTCAAACGATGCTGGGATTGTTAGCAACGCTCATAGCGGTGTTAACTCCGTTTTTGCTCCTTGTTCCGGGACTTAATCTGGTGATTGATCTACTGAACGAAATTATAGGAGTAGCTCAAAATCTTCTGGCTCTTTTGCAGCAATTTCTAACTCTTCCTCCGGACCAGCAGTGTGCTCTACTGCCACAAATATGTACGGTTTCGAATCAACTCCTTACTCTTCTTGAAGGACTTCCTTCTGCTCTCGATCCTCTACTGCAGAATCCTCTGCTGGCAACTGTTGTCAGCGTTATCCAGCAGTTACTCAACTTTGTTATAGGTACGGTTATTCCGCTACTTGAACAGCTTATTGCCCTTGTTTGTTAGTTACTTAAATATAGGGGAGAGATGCTTCTCTCCCCTTGCTTTTAAAATTTTCGGCTTAACTATCTCCAAAGTTGCTGATGAACTTACACTTTGTCCTCTTCATAGTATAGTTGAATAGGCAAGGCTGGAGGACAAGATTAGGGAATTATCTATAACTCTGGTCATATACTCTTTGTGTTTATGGCGAGGCGTTATAGATTAAACTAGACATAACTTTTTAAATCCAAAAATGAAAATATGAACAAGTTTTTGGGTCGATTTCAAAGAGCTTTCTATGTTGACCTGCGGTCTCTTGCCCTAACTCGTATTGCTTTTTCACTTCTTATTTTGGTCGATCTTTTTATTCGAGCACTAGCCCTTGAGGCTCATTATACCGATTTCGGGCTTATGCCCCGTAATGCCCTCTTGGATTTGCATTGGAACCAGTGGCATGTTTCATTGCACATGATAAGTGGCTTATTCGCGGTCCAGTTCTTCTTCACGCTTGCGGCTTCCTTCGCCTTTCTACTTCTCGTAGGTTATCAAACCACAATGTCTACCATCGTCAGCTGGCTCCTTCTCGTTTCTCTCCACAACCGGAACCCGTTAGTGCTACAGGGAGAAGATTTTATATTCCGATGTCTTTTATTCTGGGGAATTTTTATGCCCTGGGGGGCCAGATTTTCCGTTGATGCTTATTTAAAGCCGGGAGAGAAAAAATATCCGGATAGGCTATTTTCTCCAGGGGCCCTAGCATTCATGGCTCAAATAGTCATGATGTATGTATTTTCCGCCCTGCTAAAGACCGGTTTTGAATGGCGTAGGGATTTTACGGCTATTTACTATGCGTTGAGTTCTGAACAATATCGGCACTGGCTTGGTGCGCTTCTATATGAATTTCCCAATCTGATGAAGGCCATGACATTCACTGTTTATTGGCTGGAGACGTTGGGTTCTATTTTGTTTTTTATTCCATTTAAAAATGGCCTTTTTCGGGTTTTAGGCATATTAGCCTTCGGCTCGTTTCAATTCGGCCTGTTTTTAACGATGAGGTTGGGTCTTTTTCCCTGGGTTTCTATGGCGGCTCTCCTCATCTTTTTACCGAGTAAGTTTTGGGAGATTTTCCCTATCTTATCCTCAACTCTAGGGAGATGCGCCGAGAAATTGGCGCACTTTATAAGAACAAATCTTCCCCTTGCTGTTCTCTTCGTCGGAAGACAAGATTATTTATTAGGAAGCCGCTCTTTCGCACAAGCGGCAGTTGTTATTCCCCTATTAGTCTATGTTTTTTTCTGGAATTTGAGCACCATACAACATCCTCCTGTCTCGATAAATAGGAATTTACTATGGATCGGACACTTCTTAAGACTCGATCAAAAGTGGGATATGTTCGCTCCGAGGCCTTTTACCGATGACGGTTGGTACGTTATCCCGGGAACTCTGAGGAATGGAAACATCGTCGATGTCTTTCGGGACGGTGCAAAAATCAGTTGGGAAAAGCCCGGCGATCAGCACGCGGACTATAAAACCTACCGGTGGCACAAGTATATGTGGAACTTATGGTTGATAGTTAACAGTAAAGATCGACTTTATTATGGCAAGTACCTATGCCGAAAGTGGAATAGGGAACATCAGGGACAGGAACAATTGATAACCTTTGATATATATTATCTAAAAGAGGAAACCCTTCCTAATTATAAGACCAAAGATATAGAAAAAATTCATCTATGGAATCATCACTGCTTTTAGGTTGGGAATTGAATGGACCAGTTTTGGTTCGTAGAAACCCATAGTTTTATTCTTATTTTTTGTTGATACCTTCTGGTCATCATAGACGAAGTACATATTAATACGAAAGTAATATACCTTCACAAAAAGATCGCAGCTTTCGAGATAAAAAACTCACCAAAGCCTGATTGACCTTTATAAGTTCAAGAGAAATTATTTCCGGTAATGGATCAGTATGTAATCGAACAGGTTAAGCAAGCTATAATTTATTTAATCGTTTTCACTGCTTCGATTTGTATTCTGCTGCACTTCTATATATTTCCTTCGATTAAAAAGGCTCTATTTTCTGGCGGTTCACCTATTGACCTCAAAAAAATCGGAGAGGATAACGAGAAGTGGCAGATGCCGCATAAAAGAAATAACGGTAGGAAGTAAATTAGGGGACGGGAGTGAATAATGAACCTACTTTTTAGTGCATGATCCCCATTTACTTAATCAGCTTAGTACTGCTGTGTTATACTGATTCCAAATATGATATTTCCGGATGAGAAATAAAGGAGGTCAAAATGTCCCCTTTTATTTTTATGCCCTGCGAATGCGGAAAGAGCATTCACATATATATCCCAAAGGAAAAATTTTTTAGAGAGGAGATTGAAGTATCGGGCTGGCAGATAGAATACTCGGAGAAGGTCAGGGCTGAAAAATTTGAAGAATCAAAAAGGTTTGCCGAGAAGCTTAATGCCGAGTTCGTGGATGCAAAATCCCTAGAAAAAGTAACCTGTTTAAATTGTGGAAAGGTTTACTCAGTTTCAGATTTAAAACAGGGAACCCAGGAAGGATAGTGTTACTTGTTTAGTTGATGAAATTTTTGTGACAAGAAATGCCACTGCTGTGCCGACGATAGGTTTATCGCCTTACTACTGGTAGTAATCCCGCAACTTTCTGATTCTTCAAATCTCTAGATTAAATTTCTATCGAGCGTTCTGTACTGAATGGCTTCTGAGATATGGTTAGAAAGAATAGTTTCGCATTCGTCCAGGTCGGCAATGGTGCGTGCGACTTTAAGGATTCTATCGTAGGCTCTAGCACTAAGGCCCAGCCTGTCTATGGCCATCTCTAAAAGCTTGAGCCCTGCCTCATCCGGTCTTGAAAATTTTCTTATGTGTCTTGGAGACATTTGAGCGTTGGAGTGGATACCGATCCTCTCGAATCTTTTTCTCTGAATCTCTCGGGCTCGATTTACCCGTTTTCTAATATCGGAAGAGCATTCTCCTCCCGTTTCGCTAGCTAGCTCTTTGTAGCGAACAGTTGGTACTTCTATATGAATGTCTATTCTATCCAGGAGTGGTCCTGATACCTTCGCTCTATATTTGTGGACCTGGATTGGAGAGCACGTACATTCTTTGTGTGGATCCCCAGTGTACCCGCAAGGGCAAGGATTCATAGCCGCTATCAGCATGAATCTGGCCGGATAGGTTATCGAGGTGACTGCCCTTGATATCGTCACGTTTCCATCTTCGAGAGGTTGTCTCATCACTTCGAGCACATTTTTTCTAAACTCCGGCAGTTCGTCCAGAAACAAAACGCCGTTGTGTGCCAGACTTACCTCTCCGGGTTTAGGTATGGCTCCGCCCCCGATAAGACCAGCATCGCTTATGGTGTGATGAGGAGAGCGGAAAGGCCTGGTGGCAATTAATGCAGAATTATTGGATAGCAAACCGGAGACGGAATATATCTTCGTCGTTTCCAGCGCTTCTTCGAAGCTCATATCGGGAAGTATTGTCGGGAGGCGCCTAGCGAGCATAGTCTTTCCCGTTCCGGGAGAGCCGATCATGAGGACGTTATGAGCGCCCGCCGCTGCCACTTCCAACGCTCTTTTTACGTGCTCCTGCCCTTTCACCTCCTGAAAATCGACTTGATACTCGCGGCTCTGATTAAATAATTGATTTAGGTCGATAGTGGTTGGGTTGATGTACTTGAGTCCTAACAAAAACTCTACGATTTCCGGCAGATATTCGACGGCTATGACCTCTATACCATGAACGACCGCTGCCTCCTCAGCGTTTTCCCTAGGGAGTATTATTCCCTTGAGCCGGGAGTCTCTTACTCGAATAGCAGTGGGCAGCGCTCCCCTCACCGCCTTTATCCTTCCGTCCAGAGAAAGTTCTCCAATTATCACATAATCGGAGAGCTTGTCGTGATTGAGAGTCCCGGTTGCCGAAAGTATGCCTATGGCGATAGGTAAGTCGAATGCGGAGCCCTCCTTTCTTATGTCTGCAGGGGCAAGGTTGACCGTGATTCTTCTTTGAGGAAAGTCGTAGCCACAGTTTTTTATAGCCGCTTTCACTCTTTCTTTGCTTTCTTTTACTGCTCCTTCCGGAAGTCCAACCGTGGAGAATTGCGGAAATCCAAAAGCAATATCTACCTCTACTTCTACCAGATAAGCGTCGATCCCGAAGACTGAGCTGCTTAAAACCTTGGAAATCATGGCTGAAAATTCGGATTGTATTGCTAAATTATAACCCCGATTGTTGCCTATTATATCGAAAATTTTGGGGTGAAAACAAGACTTAGGAAAACAATCGGCCATACTTGGACACATTATGTGTTAATTAACACCATGACGTTCGTGGAATTTGGAATAATGTTCCCAGGACACTCTGGGATAAGAATGTATCTCCCGTATCATGGGCTGCCTGTGGTGAGATTTGGCTTATTCATAAATGGATTAATTTGAACCAGGCGAAAAGAACGGTAAAATAATGAAGTTGAGAAAATCAGTCTTTACTATTGTAATTGTTCTGCTTATAGCTTCTCATGGGCCGTCTAGCGGGCTGGCATTAGATGAGGACTATTATCAATTTGTGCGTGACCACAATGGTTATAACACACCTCACACTTTTTGGCATTTTGAAATAACGACCCCGACACAAAAACCGGCATATCCGCTCTACTATTCATGGGATAAAGACCAACCGTTTCTGGGCAGTACCCTTTCTTTTCTTTTTGCAAATAGGATTAGCATAAAGAGCGATTAAGTAAGCTTTTCCTAGGGTTCGAACGGCTTGTTTAATCCTGCTGGATGGAAGGTCATGACCAGGGTTCTCTATAGTCATAAACGAAATTAGCTACCAGCGGCCTCTCCGTCCAGCCGAGTTTTGAATAGAACCCCTATTTGTATGACTGTCTATCCCTTCCATTTGTAAGCATAAGTCTCGTGCATCCACGCTTTCTGCCTTCTTCCATTACTGCTCCGACCAGTAAACGCCCTACGCCTTTGCCGCTTGCCTTGGGGCTTACAAAAACGTCTGATACGTAACCTTCCCAACTGCCGAGCATTATAAAAGGGACCCAGTGAACATTTATGAACCTAATAACCTGGTCATTCTCATCCATCGCCAGGAGCAGTGTATGCCCTTTGCTGTCTTTAGGCAGTGCGGCGTTAATTCGGCAATAGGGTTCGATACTTCCTCAAGCGGTAGTACATTTCTTTTTTGAGACCATCCAATCTCTCTGAGAATTATGGTCATAGCTTCGGCATTCTCAACCCGGCCCGTCCTTAACTTTATATCTATCATCCCTCGTCTGGAGATAACCTATTCAATCATGGATTTCTCTCCCGGACAGGAGTACCTGCATCATTTCCTGATGAATGATTCCGTTAGAGGCCAGTATTTCTTCAAAGTGGATTTTGAATTCATTGCCAGAGAAATCAGTTACACGTCCTCCAGCTTCTTTCAAGATTAGGTAACCTGCCGCTGTATCCCAAGGATGAAGCCCTAATTCCCAGAAGCCGTCATACCTCCGGCAGGCAACGTAGCATAGGTCAAGGGCGGCGGAGCCATCCCGTCTTACCGCCTGGGCCTTTCTTATAAAATTCTGGAAGTGCCTCAAGTTCTCCTCTACCATCCACTCATTCTCATGGGTGAACCCTGTACATAATAGACTTTCTTCCACGGTTTTTGTCTTTGACACTCTTATAATATTGCCGTTTATATATGCACCTTTGCCCAGTTCGGCGCTAAAGAGCTCATCCCTCATCGGGTCATAAACTAATCCCATTCTGATGATGTCATCTACTTCAAGCGCTATTGATACGGAGAAAACCGGATAGGTGTGGGCATAGTTGGTAGTGCCGTCCAAAGGGTCGATTATCCACAAGTAGTTTGAAGTCTTTTTATTCCTGCCCGACTCTTCTGCAAAAATATCATGTGAGGGGAAATTCGAATTTATGATTTTGATTATGAGTTCTTCTGCGAGGCTGTCTACTTCGGTGACCAGGCTGTTTTTAGCTTTATACTCGACCTCGTTTACTTTTCCAAGGTGGTCTCTAAGGATCTTGCCCGCTTCCCGGGCGGCCCTATCGGCAACTTCCAGATAGCACAAACCTACTCACCTGCCGCCGGCTTCACGACATGAAGGGTAAACAGGTCATCGAGGACTGATTTGATTTTCTCCAGGTCCTCCTTCTGAAAATCAGCGACATCCGAAATATTTTCCCCCTTTCTTACCACCTGGATAACCGCGATTACCCGCTCGCCCATTACTATTGGGTAGGTGATCGATTTTTGAACCGGGGTGGTCCCCATTGCCATGAGGCAATTAAGTATGACCGAGCTGCTTTCCTTTTGTATATTGTTTGAGATGTAAGGACGTTTAGCTATGACAGCACGCCCCACCACGGTTTTATTATCTACAGGTACCTTGTTTTTTATCAGCTTGGGGGGGTAGGCAAATTCCAAAAGGGTCCCATGTTTGTCAAGGGTGAGTGTAAAGACACAATTTTGGCCTAAACCAAATACTTCTGAGATTCGTCTATCCAACTCCTTGTAATCTATCTTCTTGCTCCTCCCTGTGCAGCATATATTATAGAAAAAAGTATAGAAGGTCAACCTTTTTGATTAACTCGTAAAATACATAACATATTTCTCTCCGAATTGTGGTGCTCTCGGTAATATCATGAAAAGGGTATAGCATTGACTGATAGGAATTTACGTATATGATTAAATGAAATAGGTGATGGGGTTCACCTCCAACCACTATCCTTGCCTGGATAGTTGATGACTCCTCGTAAAAATCTAATCCTTAAAATAAGGGCTGTAAGCCTTAATCGGATCGACCAAAGATAGCAAAATATGACCTTGAATACTCACATTGCTATGTATCCGGGAGAAAAAGAATGTTAAAGCTACTACTTATCGCAATTGGCGGAGCCTCCGGGGCTTTGCTTCGATATGCTATTTCGGGCCTTACCTACAAATATTTGGACGGAGTACTTCCCTGGGGGACATTAATCGTTAACCTGGCTGGCTGTTTCTTGATCGGGTTTCTCTGGCAATTGTTCGAAATAATGGTTATTTCACCCAGCACCAGAGCATTTATTTTCATAGGTACTCTGGGTGCTTTCACCACTTTTTCTACTTATGGCCTGGAGAGCTTTAACCTTCTTCGGGAGGGTGAAATTAAATTTGCTATATTTAATATGTTAGCGAGTAATATATTGGGATTAGTACTGGTTTTTTGTGGCTTTGTTATCTCCAGATATTTAATCGGTCTTTTTAAATAGGAGGGCAGAAAAATGAACTTGCCCGAAGAGGGGTTGCTACTGAGGATATTTATTGGTGAGACGGATAGCCATAAAGGGAGGGCTCTTTATGAAGAGATTGTGCTTAAAGCAAGGGAGTTAAACCTGGCCGGGGCCACGGTTATTCGCGGTATAATGGGGTTTGGCGCTAATAGTCGCATACACACCGCTAAACTACTTCGGCTATCCGAGGACTTACCGATTGTCATAGAGCTAGTGGATACTGAGGAGAATTTGAATAGGATTTTACCTTTTCTTAACGAAACGGTGAGGGAAGGGTTGGTTACGATGGAAAAGGTAAAGATTATTAAATATAGACATGCCGACAGGGGTGTGTAAACCATTCCTGCCAGCACGATAAATATACTGCCCAGGTCGCACCAGGCTCTTTCTTGAACCTTTCATACAATCGATTTAAACTACTAAACACAAAAGAGAAAGAGGTGTTTGCCATGAAAATAGCTGTTGGGAGCGACGAGCGCACGCCCCTTACTGACTTCGTTATCAACGAGCTAGAGAAAAAAGGTGTCGAGCTGGAGCTTTATGGACCGCTAGCCGGGGAATCAATGCAGTGGGCGGAGGTAGCCGAAAAAGTGGCGGAAAGGGTTGCCGATGGAGTTTGCGACCAAGGAATACTCTTTTGCTGGACCGGAACCGGGGTCAGCATGGCGGCGAATAAGGTTCCGGGAATAAGGGCCGCTTTATGTGTGGATGCACAAACTGCTAGCGGCGCCAGGAAGTGGAACGATGCAAACGTGCTGGCGATGAGTTTGAGGCTAACTTCACCGGTCGTGGCTAAAGAAATTCTCGAGGCTTGGTTCAATTCAAGTGTGGAAAAAGAGGAAATCCCAAACATAGATAGGGTGAAATTAATCGAAAAGAAGTATAGTCGCTAGCTAATACACGGACTGTTTCTGATAATCGTTTGGAGGTAGTGTATGAAAAAGGAAAGCTATAAGGTCGCCATAGTAGGGGCGACCGGCGCCGTTGGGCAGGAGATGATTCAAATACTCCAGGAGAGAAATTTCCCGGTAGATGAATTAAGACTAATGGCGTCTGAAAAATCCCAGGGAATGGAGTTTCAATTCAAGGGCAACGCGATAAAGGTTCATAAACTCGGCCATACCTCCTTCAAAAACATCGACATTGCTCTTTTTTCGGCAGGGGCATCGAGAAGTAGAGAATTCGCCCCCGTCGCGGTTGATTCGGGAGCGGTTGTGGTTGACAATAGCTCAGCCTTCCGCATGGAGCCCGACGTCCCGCTTGTTATTCCGGAAATAAATGCCCATCGAGTAGCGGATTACCAATTAAGAGGCATAATCGCCAATCCAAACTGCACCACTGCCGTGACCGTCATGGCCCTCAAACCTATCCATGACCTAGCCAGGATAAAAAGGGTGGTTGCGGCCAGCTATCAGGCTGTCTCCGGAGCAGGTGCTCAGGCTATAGAGGAACTTCGACTGCAAACCCTGGCCTGGGCTAAGGGCGAGCCAATGAAGAGCGGAGTTTTTCCTCACCAAATAGCGTTCAACCTCCTGCCGCATATAGATACTTTTCTCGAAAACGGTTACACAAAAGAGGAGATGAAGCTTCACAACGAAACCAGAAAGATCCTGGAAGACGATTCAATTCAGGTGACTGCTACGACGGTAAGGGTCCCTGTATTTCGAGCCCATTCTGTGGCTGTAACTATCGAAACGGAGAGAAAAATCTCTCCTCAGGAAGCGCGAAAAGCCTTGAGTAATTTTCCCGGAGTTAAGGTGGTAGATGAACCCCAAAATTCGAAATATCCCATGCCACTAGATGCAGCCGGAAAAGACGATTGCCTGGTAGGAAGAATCAGGGAGGACTATACGGTTCCGGCTGGCCTTAGTTTCTGGGTATCCGGAGACCAGTTGAGAAAAGGTGCAGCGCTTAACGCGATTCAAATAGCCGAGGTCTTGATAAGAGAATATGTTTAGGATTCCTTTTATCGCCCAACTCTTAGATAGGATCAAGCGAGATAAAAAGCAAAACCTTACCGACCTACCTTCGGGTATCCGTACAGGTTTAGCCAGTTATTTAACCTCCGGTGAAGAGATATTATTCACACTTCGGGATTTCCGGGCAATTTATAAAGCGCCAAGATGGTTGGATAGCAACACCTATTTTAATTCCTGGTTCATACTTACAAATCATAGGATAATCATCGCCAGAAATTCGTCTTCATTCAAGAAGTTCAGGGATATCCCGTACAACATGATTAATCAGATTGACTATGAACCCGGAGTCCTCGATTACAAATTAACCATCCATTCACCAGGTACGGTGGATATAATTGAGTTTTTGAGAGAGGTAAGGGAGCATTGCGAAGGTTTGGACCTAAGAATAAACATGGCGCTTGAGAGCGGACGAAGAGTATTTGCTTCAATATATTGTTTCTCCTGCGGCAGCAAAGTTCCCAAAGAGAGTAAATTCTGTTCCGAGTGTGGCACGAATCTCCAGACTTAGCCTAACCTTGTCTTGATTTCAACCATAGCTTAAATATAATGAAGCCAGGCGGCTGGTAAGGAGGTTTGTTCATGATACATGGTTCAATCGTAGCTATAGTCACCCCATTCAAGGGCGGAAGTGTGGACGAAAATGCTCTAAGGAACCTCATAGAATTTCAGATAGATAATGGCACGCACGGAATAGTCCCGTGTGGCACTACCGGTGAGTCGCCTACACTGTCGCATGAGGAGCATGAATACGTAATCGAGGTGACGGTGAAAACAGTTAAAAAAAGAATACCGGTTATAGCTGGTACCGGCTCCAACAGCACGGAAGAAGCGATCAGGCTAACCAAGTTTGCGGAAAAAGTAGGGGCTGATGCGGTGCTTTCAGTCGTTCCATACTATAATAAACCCACTCAAGAGGGGCTTTATCTCCACTTCAAAGAGATAGCATCTCAAGCAAGAATACCGGTCATTCTCTACAACATTCCCGGAAGGTCCGGGGTCAATATGACCCCAGAAACGATAGCTAGGCTGGCAAAGGATTGTAAGAATATAATCGGGGTAAAAGAAGCCACGGGCTCTCTTCAACAGGCCAGTAAGATTCTCTATATATGCGGAATGGACTTTGTTCTTCTTTCTGGAGAGGATGCCATAAACTTTCCGATTCTGGCCATAGGCGGCAAGGGATTTATTACGGTCACGGCAAACGTCGCTCCTAAAGACGTTGCCGAGCTTTATAACGCGTATGCAAGAGGGGAATTTAATCAAGCCAGGGAATTACATTATAAACTCTTACCCTTGAACGAAGCCATGTTCATCGAGACGAATCCCATTCCGGTAAAGGAGGCCTTGAGTGTTATGGGCAAGATCAAAGGTGAATTTAGGCTCCCTCTCTGTCCAATGTCGCTGGGAAATCTGGAGAAACTTAAGACCGCCTTGAGGGATTACGGGCTTATATAAATTTTGGATTTATGATTTCGGACTGCGGAATTTAAAGAATTTAAATGCAAAATGCGCATTCCGAAATTCAAAATGTGAAAATTGAGTCCGCCTGATTATTCTTTTGAGAGAAAAATTTGGGAGATCGGCAAGGTACCCGCAGGCATTGATGAAGCGGGGAGGGGACCCCTTGCCGGACCGGTTGTGGCTGCGGCGGTTATACTGCCTGAAGAGTATGAGATTCATGGTTTGAACGATTCAAAGAAATTATCCCCGGAAAAAAGGAATGTGCTCTTTGACCTGATAAAACGATCTGCGGTATCGTTTGGTATAGGCGTGGTTGAGCCGGAGGAGATTGACCGGATAAATATACTCAGGGCTGCGCTTCTGGCCATGGAAATAGCAGTAAAAAACTTGAGTGTTAGGCCCGACTCGCTTCTCATAGATGGGAACACCAGGATATCCTTGTTAATCCCCCAGCAGACCGTGATAGCCGGCGATTCCACCTGCTGCTCGATTGCAGCGGCGTCAATTATAGCCAAAGTTACCAGGGATTCGATAATGGATGATTATCACCGTGTCTACCCGCAGTACAATTTCGATAAGCACAAGGGTTATCCAACGAAAGAGCACATCGAGGCCATCAAAAAATTTGGCCCCTGTCCCATACACAGGAGAACGTTCAGGGGCGTTATTTAGACAGAGCGACAGCATGATAAGACTGTAGGTCATGAAATTCAAAGCGGCTTGTGTTCAATTTGATGTTAGGAACGATGAGGTAAGGGGAAATGTGGATTTCGTAATTTCTGCACTGGAGCATCTTCATCAGGAGAATGTAAAGCTCGTTGTCCTGCCCGAGCTCTGGGCGGCCAAGTTTGATAAGGAAAAAGCTAACGAGCTTTGGCTTTTTTCACAGGAGGTGCTCAGAAAAATCTCCTCTCTTTCCAAAAAATACGAAATGATAATTGCCGGTTCGCTTATCGAAAAAGATGGGAGCGATTACTTTAACACTGCTTATATCTCTGATGTTTCGGGGAAAGAGATAGGTAAGTATAGGAAGGTTCATCTCTTCTCGATGGCTGGAGAGAATAATTATTTCAACTGTGGGCAGGAACAGATCGTTGTCAACACCGGATTAGGCAACTTAGGAATAATAATCTGCTATGATTTGAGATTTCCGGAACTGACCAGGTCAGTGGCTCTAAACGGCGCGGAAATTCTTCTAGTTCCTGCCCAGTGGCCTAAAGCAAGGGTAAAGCACTGGCGAACCCTGGCAATAGCCAGAGCTATCGAAAACCAGTTCTTCGTAGTTGCCTGTAACCGAACCGGATGGGATAAGAAAGAGGAGTATCCGGGACATTCTCTGATAATTGACCCTTGGGGAGAGGTGCTTGCCGAGGGAGGGGAGGAAGAGGGATTCATAATCGCCGAGATTAATCTAGACCGGGTGAAAAGCGTTAGACAAACCATGAGGTGCTTTGATGACAGAAAGCCGGAGGTGTATTGAGGAAACCAACCCGCTTTATTTTTGTTATATCTATTCCCGAAGGGGACCAGTAGTTATTTCTTCAAGCTTGATTACCGTCAAGGATACCTGATTAGTTTATAATTTTTTCAAGTTTAGGCTTTGTAGCCAGGTCTGTTCATTTTTGATATATCTAAAAGCTAATAGATAACGGCCCAAACTGTCATCGTCGACAAATATTGTCGGATAGCGACAAATTTAGCCAATACGAACAAAACCATGCTTCGTAACTCCTAGTAAACACTTATAAAAAATTAGCGGCATTAAATTTGCAAATTATTCAATAATAAAAGTGCATTATGGAGGACTCCGATGCTGGATTTTGTGAAGAAACTACTAAATCCTGACGACATACCTAACTTTATCAGCGCTGCAGAAGAGACCGAGCTAAGAAATAAAGAACTGGAAAGGCTTGTAGAAGAGAGCAGCCGGGCCCAGAGCAGGCTTCGAAGAGCTTACCGTGAACTAGAGAATAAAGTTGAGGAGCTATCCAAAGAGCTGGCATTGTGTAGAGAGTTTCTTAAGCATGAGATCAGCGAGCACAAGTGGGACGAACAGTTGATGCTCGAGGCGAGAGCATATGCAGATATCTTAGCTGATATGATGAGGGACCCTCTGGTTGTGCTCGACTCGGATATGAGAGTGGTGACTGCTAATACCCATTTCTGTCAGGCTTTTCATCTTTCTAAGGAGGAAGTGGAAAACCAACTATTTTTTGATTTGAATTATGGCTATTGGAATATTGCAGGTTTACGAGAATTTTTAGACGAGGTGCTTGAAGGAGGAGCCGAATCACGACCGATCCAGGTCAAAAAGGAGTTTCCGGAAGGCGGGCATAAATTAATGCGCATGGAAGCGCGGAGAGTCCATCGCAAAGAGAATAACACCAACACCGTGCTCCTGGTCGTCCAATCTGATTAGATATCCATATAACCGTAGAAAGGGATAAAGCCATTTTGCCTTTAAAAATTACACCGTTATACTTACAATGAATATTGCAACAGGTAACTCTAAATCTCACATCGAGTAGCATTCCTTGTTTTGAGGTCGAGAAGATTTTAGTTGTCCGTGCTTGACTTTTTAAAAGATTTATTCTAGGGTGTATCGCATGCTCGACGAAAGAGCAGAAGAACTTAAGCTTCCCGACAAAATATACTTCAGAATTGGTGAAGTAAGCGATTTTACGGGCGTAAAGCCTTACGTCTTAAGATACTGGGAAAGTGAATTTCAAGAAATTGCTCCCATAAGAAGAAAATCCCAGAGGTTATATGACCGGGAAACAATCCATACCATCATGAAGATAAAACACATGCTTTATGAGCAGAACTTTACCATATCCGGGGCCAAGAAAAAACTCAGAGAAGAGATGAACAAGAAGCGTGTGAGCACGAAAGTGAATGAATTATTGCATGAAATCTTGGATGAGTTAAAATCTATCAGTGTTAATATCAAATAACAAACTGATATTTTCCTTCTCCCCCTAAATACCATTGATAAAACGGGGTGTGGCGCAGTTGGTAGCGCACCGGCATGGGGGGCCGGGGGTCACCGGTTCAAGTCCGGTCACCCCGACCATTTATGGTTCAGCATATCGTGTTACCAATAAGTTTATATTAATGAGCATAGGTCAAAAACAAATTCAAAACTTCAGGCCAGACATATTAAACAAATTCCCGATTCAAGATATCCAATTTCAGAAATCCGGTATTTCAACAAGCGGGCTTCTTTGTGATTTGGGTTTGAGTCGTTGTAATTTGCCTATTTGTGGCTGAACAATAATATGCCGATTAGAATTCTTATATCGAACGATGACGGAATAAACTCTGCTGGGCTTAACGCGCTTTGTGAAGCCCTGAGAATTATAGGGGAAATTATTGTAGTTGCTCCGGATCGAGACCAGAGTGCGGTAAGTCATTCCTTGAGCCTTTATCGTCCTTTGAGAATAGAGGAGATTGCGGATAGCGTTTATAGCGTCGATGGCACTCCCACCGACTGTGTAAATCTGGCTATAAACGGACTTTTGAAGAATAGAAGGCCAGACTTAATGGTATCTGGAATAAATAAAGGGGAAAATTTGGGGGACGATATTACCTACTCAGGGACGGTGAGCGCAGCAATGGAAGGAACGTTGCTGGGGATACCCTCAGTGGCGATTTCTTTAGCCACCAAAAATGACTTTCACTTCGAAACTGCCTCCCATTATGCTCTAATGATTTCGAAATACGTCCTAAGAAGGGGACTCCCGGAAGGTACACTGCTTAACGTGAACATTCCTAATCTTCCCCAGGACCGGGTTAGGGGGGTTAAAGTAACCAGGCAGGGTAAACGAGTTTATGGAGAGCCTATAGTGGAGAATATAGACCCAAGGGGGAGAAAATACTACTGGATTGGCGGGAACGAGCTCGGGTCTTTAGAGATTGAAAACTCTGATATAGTAGCGGTTAGGCAGGGATATGTATCTGTAACACCGATAAAACTTGACCTTACGGACTACGACTTCCTCGAGAAACTAAAGCTGGATTAACATACTCGGCATGCTCAGAAAATTATACAATTGGGTTCTACACTGGGCTGAAACCAGATACGCTATCCCGGCACTAATCCTGGTTGCATTTGCGGAGTCCTCCTTCTTTCCGATTCCTCCGGACCCGCTTCTTATGGCGCTTTGCTTGGGAATTCCAAGACGATCTTTGATGTACGCTGCGGTATGTTCGATGGCTTCGGTGGTGGGAGGGCTATTTGGGTATTATATCGGTTGGGGGATCTGGGAAATAGTAGATGATTTTTTTCTCACTTACGTATTCAGTTCCGATGCTTTTCTTTATGTTAGCCGGAAGTACGAACAGAACGCATTTCTGGCCATACTCGGGGCGGCTTTTACGCCTATTCCCTATAAGGTATTCACGGTTGCGGCCGGAGTTTTTAAAATAGATATTTTTGTATTCATACTGGCCTCAGCCATCGGCCGGTCAGCCCGGTTTTTTATCGAGGGAGGTCTTATCTATTTCTTCGGCGCCGGCATAAAAACCTTCATAGATAAATATTTCAACATACTTGTTACCCTATTTTTTATCCTTCTTGTGCTTGGCTTTTTGGTGGTAAAGTACTGGATGAAGTGAGCACTTCTTGCATAAGATTGGTAAGATTTTTGGTTTTGAGTCGCATCGGCATAACATAAAATATGTTTCTAATGTCTATAAATGACCAGACAAGGTTTTTGTCCTGAGGCGAGCTGGAAAGGAATGCCATAATGGTAATTAGTATAGGCCAATGGCGCATAAGAAGTTGGGATGTTGGTGACGTAGAGGCTATAGTTAAATATGCAAATAATCGAAACGTCTGGGTCAATCTTCGAGATTCATTCCCGCATCCTTACACCATAACTAACGCCCTAGAATGGGTTTTTAATGCCAAGGATCAGAAACCGGAAACACGGTTTGCTATAGCATCCATAGATGAAGCTATCGGAGGCATAGGTATTGCCCCTCAGACCGATGTCTACAGTAGGTCTGCCGAGATTGGTTATTGGCTGGGAGAACCTTTCTGGGGGAAGGGAATAGCGACGATGGCAGTTAAAGCAATGACCGAATACACTTTTGATCACTTCAATGTGGTGAGAATCTATGCTAAGGTGTTTGAATGGAATCAAGCCTCGGCAAGGGTACTGGAGAAGGCCGGTTTTAAATTCGAGGGCTGCCTCAGAAAATCAGTTACCAAGGTAGGCCAAACCATCGACGAGCTGGTGTACGCTATCATAAAATGATAGGTTATTCTGAATGGATGGTCACCCGGCCAGCCGAGTTTCGATAAGTCCTATAAGTCATACTGGTACTTATTTGCTGCAGGCAAAATACCATGATCCTCTGATTGATTTCTAATTATTAAACCTGATACAAAGATTTATGTTCTGGATGGGACATAAGGTAATATGGGAGTGCCAGAATCCATACTTTTTCAAGTTGAAAGAATGTGAAGAAAAACAAATGAAGAAATTATTTAAAACTATAGCCGTTGTTCTTGTACTAACCTCTGCTCTTATTTTCCCGGGCTGAGACCAGGGCGTAGACTTTCTTCCCCTAGGGAGGCTTCTGACGCGCAGCCGCATCAAGCTCCACTTTTACCGGATTTTATCCGGCCTTTATCTTAGCTATAAGCTTTGCCCCTTAGAAATCTAAAGCAATTCCAGATTTCCCAGAAGAAAGTTGAATCTATTCTTCCTACACTGGGACTATTTGCCACTTTTGTGAATTGAAAAACAAGGGTAAACTAGACCCTTGTAATCAACACCCGATCGGTCAGTCATCGAATTGAATCCCAAATGTACACTATAATCGGTGTTATAGGGGCAAATCAGGCTTCTGATAAGGATTATAAAACGGCGGAAGAGGTGGGCAGGGAGGTTGCAAAAAGAAAGGGTGTGGTTATATGCGGAGGACTCGGGGGGATAATGGAAGCCGTTTGCCATGGGGCTAAATCTGAGGGAGGGCTGACTATAGGAATCATTCCCGGTTTTAGTAAATCCGAGGCAAATCCTTATGTCGATATACCCGTGGTTACTGGAATGAGTCATGCACGAAACATCATAGTAGTCCGCTCCAGTGATGCTATAATTGCAATAGGCGGAAGCTATGGAACCCTGTCTGAAATTGCCTTTGCCTTGAAGTTAGAGATTCCAATTATCGGAATTGACACATGGGAGGTGTCGCCTGAAATCAAAAAAGTCACAACTCCCAAGGAAGCTGTGGATATGGCCTTTGCTCTTGCTCGTTCTCGCATTTAGTCATGCTTGTGCCAGGCGTCCGGCGACTGTTCCTAAATCAGCGGCTCCCAAGGGCCTAGAAAACTGTATTAGAAATAACCGTTCTTTTGTATTAAAAGAGAAATATCATGTTGTGCGGAGTGGTGAGACGCTTTATCGTCTATCCAAGAACTATGGTGTTAGCCTGGAAGAAATAGCCAAGGTAAACAGCATCAACGATATTACCCAAATCTCTGTCGGACAAATGATAATTATTCCCGGCCAAAAAGCTTCCGGTTCGATAACCTGGCCAGTCTATGGGAAGGTTTCTTCCGGGTTCGGAAGAAGGGGGTTCAGTCGCTTTCACTCCGGAATAGATATTCCTGCCCCCACCGGCACTCCGATCAGAGCGGTGGCAGATGGGTTGGTTGTCTTGAGCGGTAAAAGCCTTGACGGATACTCGAGGTACGGGAAAATTGTAATCGTCGAGCATGGGGACGGGGTCAGGACCGTTTATGCCCATAACCAGAAAAATCACGTGAAAGCAGGACATTGCGTGAAGGCGGGGGACGTAATTGCAGAGGTGGGTTCGAGCGGAAACGCCAGCGGACCGCATGTGCATTTCGAGATAAGAAAGGAAGGAAGACCGGTAAATCCACTAAAGTATTTACCATGAGGAGAATACAGCATGAAGGAGCTTAAGCAGTATATCCGGGACATACCAGATTTCCCAAAGGAAGGGATAATATTTCATGACATAACCCCCCTTCTTCAAGACCCGAAAGCGTTTCGGCGGGCCATAGATAAGATGGCTGAAATTATAGCGGCAAGCGGAGCGGAGTATCTGGTAGGTGTCGAGGCCAGGGGCTTTATATTCGCTTCGGCACTATCGTACAAACTGGGTACAGGCCTTGTAATTGTAAGGAAACTGGGGAAACTACCATATGAAACAATAAACGTTTCGTATGATTTGGAATACGGAAAAGACGTGCTCGAAGTTCACCGGGACGCTATTTCCGGTGGGAGCAAAGTGGTTTTGGTTGATGACCTGCTGGCGACCGGCGGTACCGCAGCCGCAGTGGGAAACCTGGTGAGAAAGATGGGCGGAGAAATAGTTGGTTATTTGTTTCTGGTGGAGCTTACCGAGCTTAAAGGAAGGAATAAATTAAAACCTTATCCGGTGTGGTCTTTGCTCGAATTTCCGATATGAGAATTTAGCCGGCCTCTGGCCACGGAGAGCAGGAAGGGGTTTTAAAAATGATTTTTGCTTTTCTCATTTTCCCTGGGATGCAAGATATTCAAAACCCTGGCTTGCCCATAGGTAAATAGTTTCCAAGGGCAGTATTAAAAAGATGGAAAAAGTAAAAGTGAACCTGAAAAAGGTCGAAGACAAGTCCTATGAGATAATAATTGGTGAAGGGATACTGGGACAAATTCCATCAGACCTGAAGATGGAAGAGCTGGCTCACTCCTACGCCATTATAACTGACTCGCGGGTTGCCTCTCTGTACGGAGAGGAACTGCTGAAACAGTTTAGACGCGCCGAACTAGTTACCCACCTCATTCCATTCCCGACGGGCGAAGAACACAAAAACAGAGAGACTAAGGCTACGCTCGAAGACGGGATGCTAAAGCTAAAGATGGGCCGAGATTCGGCGATAATCGCGCTCGGCGGGGGAGTGGTAGGGGATGTAGCCGGTTTTGTCGCAGCCACTTACAACCGGGGAATTCCATATATTCAAGCCCCGACCACCCTGGTTGCCTGTGTTGACAGCTCTGTCGGCGGCAAGACTGGTGTTGATACTAGTTTTGGAAAAAACCTGGTCGGTGCTTTTCACCAGCCATTCCGAGTTTATATAGATATCCGAACTCTAAGAACGCTACCGGAAACGGAGCTAAGAGAGGGGCTGGCGGAGACGATAAAATACGGTGTGATCAGGGATGTAAAACTCTTTGAATTCCTCGAGGATAGTATCGAGGGTGTGTTCTCTTTTGATACCGAAGTCCTTATCCACATTATAAAAAGAGGCTGCCAAATAAAAGGCGAGATCGTGGAGCTTGACGAGAGGGAATCGAACCTGAGAAAAATTCTAAATTTTGGGCATACAATTGGACATGCCATTGAAAACCTGTCTAATTACACAATTTCTCACGGCAAGGCCATATCGATGGGCATGGTAGCCGAGGGGAAGATAGCCATGGAGATGGGGTTATGGAGAAGAAATGAGCTCGACAGGCTGTCTCTTTTGCTAGCAAGGGTGGGCCTGCCTACGGAGATTCCTGATTCATTGGATATCAACCTAATTATAGATAGGATGAAACTGGATAAGAAGGCTAGAGGAGGCAAAATAGAGATGGTTCTTCCCGGCAAATTGGGTGAGATGGCAGCAGTAGATGGTAGCTATGGGATAAAGGTAGAAGAGGGATTAATATCGAGCATCCTTTCGCCATCCTGAATAAATCAGTTAAGTCCTATACGATTTTGAGCTCAATCAATAGTCAAAATATAGCCAGCGTTTGTAGCTTTAGTATAAATCGAGAACCTAATGGCTATGCATACTTCGTCACCCATCCTGGATGTGACAGAATATTATCTCCCCCTTGATTTATCCGAGGTTTTTGGTTCTCCAAAAGAACTAGCCTTGGAGGTCGGCTTTGGGGATGGAGGTTTTATAACGGAGATGGCCCGGAGAAAAGAAGACTGGAATTTCATAGGAATAGAAATAAAAAGAAAGAGGCTTATAAAAGCGGCGAAAAGAGCGGAGAGAGAGAATCTACAGAATGTGAAACTTTTGCTCATGGATGCAAAAATAGCTTTAGAGGAAATATTTACTCCGCTTGCATTCAGCACGGTATACATAAATTTCCCCGACCCATGGCCAAAGGACCGGCATAAAAAGCACCGGATTATAAATCCCGGTTTTTTAGAAGTCTTATCAAGGGTATTGAAGAACGAGGCACTGGTTGAAATAGCCAGCGACCATCAGGAATACATTTCTCATATCATAGAAACCTTCGAGAAAACGAAGTTGTTCAGGAATGAATTTCCCCTACCGGGGTATCGGAGCGCGATGCCCAATCGGCCGATGACCAAGTACGAGATTGAATTCAAAGCAGAAGGCAGAGAGATCTACTATTTGAGGTTTATGAAAATTGGGAAAAACCTTCAGAGGAGGTAAGAAAAGATGAGGCTCTCCGTGTTAGTATCTCTATTACTGGCTAATGGGTTGATTCTTCTTAATGGATGTGCAGGTGGGACCCACGGAGCCGGATACTGGTTTCACTTTATTTTCATAATGATTCCGTTATTGGTAATAGGGTACCTCCTTCTCAAGAAAACCGATGCTTTGAATGATTCTCTTAACACTATCGAAGAACAGATGAAAAAGATGACCAATAGATTGGACAATCTGGAAGAAAGAATAAAGAGGCTTAAGAATACTAAAAAGGAGGAATAGACGACTAAATATAATGCCCTCAGAATCTGTTTATACTAGGGTAGTCGTACAGAGTCAGTCCGTTAGTCTTGCGATTCTTTTATTACTTGGTCCTGATACTTGAGCGGGACTGACCCTAAATCATTGGTCACGTGTACGACTCCGTTCTCGTCTTTCCAGGTGTAGAGGCCGCCTTTTCTAGCCGGTGAGGTGTAACCAATTGATTGTAGCTCAGACGCGGTCTCGGATTCGGTAAAACCTGTTTCCGTTTGTTCCTCAGTTGCACCTGTCTCTTCTTCTAGGCTCTTTCGTTCCCTAGGTTTATTAACTTCAATGTTGCTTTTTCGTTTTGTATCCGTACCGAGCGTACTGGTGTCTTCCCTGTTTCCTAAGCCGGAGGTCCCGCCCAGGGTAGAATATCCAAAGGGGTCTAGGTCTTCCCGAGGATAAACTATGCCTGCGTTGTCGATTATCGGGTAATTAGGCGCCGATTGAGGGATCTCGGTTCCCTGAGAAGGCTCTGTTTCACCGGTTGTTTGCCCAAAGGCCGATCTCAGCGAGGAAAAAGAGATAACTATCGTAAATATAATAACAAATAAGCCTATTCTCCTCATTTTCTCCTCCTTCTTACTTTATGAAATTATTAATAAATATACATCTATCGTCTCAAATACTCAAACGCCTGAATCGCCCGGACCAGCCGGCTTATCCCAGTTGACAATAAAACGGCTTCTATGTATTATCCACCTTTGCCCGACAAACGCTAAAGCTATAATCGACGAGGGATAACAACAATGATTGTAGTGATGAAGAGTGATGCAAGCCAGGAGCAAATTGACAAGGTGCTGTCCACCATAAAGGATTTTGGATATAAACCCCATATCATTCAAGGTGTCCTGAGAACGGTGATAGGGGTGGTGGGGGACGAGCGGGGAAAACCGCATCATCTTGAATCAATCAGCATACTGGAGGGGGTGGAAAAGGTTGTCCCGATTTTACAGCCTTATAAACTGGCAAGCCGTGAGTTTAAACCGCAAAACACGGTGGTAAAGGTCGGGAATGTAGAGATAGGGAGTAATAAGATAGCTATTATAGCCGGGCCTTGCTCTGTGGAAGACGAAGGCCAGATTATCGAGACCGCCGTTGCGGTAAAGAAGGCCGGAGCAGACATTTTAAGAGGGGGAGCTTATAAACCTAGAACTTCTCCCTATACCTTCCAGGGGCTTGGTGAAGATGGATTAAAGCTTTTAGCCAAGGCCAGACAGGTGACCCAACTACCTATAGTGACGGAGATTCTGGATACCGAGGATTTGGAGCTGGTAGCGGAATACTCGGACATGCTTCAAATCGGTGCCCGTAATGCCCAAAACTACGCCCTCTTGAGGCGGGTGGGGCGATGCAATAAGCCTGTACTTCTTAAGAGGGGCATGTCCACGACCATAAATGAGTTCCTCATGGCGGCTGAATATATTCTTTCGGAGGGCAACCACAACGTTGTTTTATGCGAGAGGGGAATTAGAACCTTTGAAACCGCAACCAGGAACACATTTGACCTGAATGCCGTCCCGGTGCTCAAGGAGAAGACCCATCTTCCCATCGTAGCTGACCCCAGCCACGGCACGGGATATTGGCAGTATGTCACTCCTATGTCCCTTGCGGCCATTGCGGCCGGGGCAGATGGTCTAATAATAGAAGTTCATTATAAGCCGGAAATTGCCGTAAGCGACGGCGGACAGTCACTCAAGCCTTCTAAGTTTGCCGATCTCATGGAAAAGGCTAAGCCGGTGGCTAAAGCAGTAGGAAGGGAACTCTAACCTTCCTATCCGTTTTAACAGGAAAACCCTAATCCGCTAATAAAATCTTTCTAAGTAGGGGGGCATGCTGCAGTGTGTTCCTACTTGTATGTTTGACTCTATGTGTAGCAAATTTATTAGTCTTCCCTGAAGTATAGACTCAGAAGTTCCTTGGCTTTTTCCACATCCTCGATATAAACCATAACTTTTATCGGAGAGACTAGGGAAGGATAAATGCGGGCAAGGGAATAGTTCTCGAGGTAGCATACTATTCCATTGTCTTCTAAAACTTCTTTAATTAGACCGGCAATGGCTAGGTCTTGAGTCCTCCGAACTTCGATAAACAGTCTTTTATTCTCTGTTGGAAAGTTCATCTTGAGTCTTTTAATTTCTGCTCAAAAGTAATCCCACTGCCATGGGCAATCTTTTTTCCGGAAACAGGAGGCACATGGCCAGATTCTATGCACATATCTTGAATGGAAGAAACGATGCCGGGAGCTAATCTCTTATAAATACCCTTCTTCCCTCGACCCTTAACTTGCCTTCGGCAAAAAGCCTTATTGCCTCGGGATATATCCGGTGTTCCTCTAGATGTATTCTGTCGAGAAGACTTTCTTCCGTGTCTGTATCATGAATAGGAACTACCGCTTGTAATATGATCGGACCGGTATCCACCCCCTCATCCACGAAATGCACCGTACATCCGGTGAATTTCACCCCGTAATCAAGTGCCTGCTTTGCTGCACGAGTGCCAGGAAATGACGGCAATAGGGCCGGGTGGAGGTTCATTATTCTGTTTTTGTAAGCCCTTACGAAAAGCGGAGAGAGTATCCTCATAAAACCGGCTAAGGCAACGAGGTCTATCCTGTACGGCTCAAGCCTTTTAATGAGTTCTTTCTCGAATTCTTCCCTAGAGGAAAATTGTCTGTGATCCACCACTTCCGTCGGGATCTTGTGTTTTTTTGCCCTCTCCAGGGCATAAGCGCCGGGGTTATTGCTTAATACTACAGCAATTTCTATAGATTCGATTCGGGCATCGATGATAGCCTGGAGGTTTGTTCCGCTCCCGGATACGAAAACGGCTAGTCGAGTTTTTTTATCCATATTATTTTAATTCCTGAGGACAATAGGATAACAGCAGTATTTAGATTATAATGGATATTTATCAACAGATAAACAAATATCAATGGTCAAGCTCCAAATAGCAAAGTGGCCGACGAATTTCAATTATCGGATAGAAAACATCTTCAATTTAGTATTTAGAAATTGGATACTGTTTGAGATTTGCAATTTAGAATTTGTGATTCTAAAGCCGATATTGCTTAGTATCTGAGAGGTATCTTATAGCAAGCAAGGATAGTTAAGTATGGTATGTCCAGAAATAAAAAGATGAATCAGGGCAGCTACCTACTTTCCCACCCCCGTACGGGAGTAGTATCATGGGCCTTGAAGAGCTTAACTTCCGGGTTCGGAATGGGACCGGGTGTTTCCTCTTCAGCAAAGCCACCCAGATTCGGAAAAACAAGATAACCGATTAAACGGAGATGTCAAGGTCATTAAGGCAGTTGAAATCCGAAATTAATGATGCTTTAATGTACTTGCATGGAAGAGCTTATAAATAGCTTTGTGCAGGCACTTGATAGAAGAGAAACCACGAAGGAGACTTATTTGAAGGCCCTCCGTGAATTTGCCAAGTGGCTCGGAGGCAATAGTCCTCTAGGGCTTACTTCGCATGATATTCAGCGTTATAGGGATTATTTAGTCTCAAAAAACCTCTCCTCTACTTCCCTTTCCACATATCTTACGTCGGTGAGAAGGTTTTATGATTATTTAATATCGATTGACTTGGTTACCGAAAATCCGGCAAAGAGAATCAGAGGAAGCGGTAGGCCTCAAAGACACCTGAGAGAGCCGTTGACAAAAGATGAGGTGGAAAACCTGCTTTCGGCGATTGATATATCATCACCGGTCGGGCTTAGGGACTGGGCGATGATAAACCTCATGGTTCGGTGCGGCTTGAGTGAGATAGAAATCGTAAGGGCAAATGTGGTTGATATAAAGGTGAAGGGCGGAAAACAGGTTATCTTCGTTCAGGGTAAAAGTAAGGATAAGAAGGATGAATACGTAATTCTGACCCCGCCGGCACAGGAGGCGCTGGAGAAATACCTTGAATCGAGGGGGAAAGTTAGCGAAGACGAACCGCTCTTCTGGGGAGTGGGAAACCGGGCAAAAGGTGGAAGGATAACCACGCGAGCGATCAGGGAACGGGTGAATCATCATCTCAAGCTGGCCGGGATAAAGAGGAAAGGAATAACGCCATACAGCTTGAGACATACGGCGGCGCTCCTAGCTATAGAAGGCGGAGCCGCGGTTACAGAGGTTAAGCAGATGCTCCGTCATAAGACTATAGATTCCACCCTAGTTTATTTCGAGGAATCGGAAGAATTGAGGAAGAGAGAGAAGCTCTAGAAATCTTCAAGTTCTTATCTACACAAAACTCTTTATGGGATATCCTCGGCCAGCGCGCTTGAGTTTTTTAATGGCCTTTACTTCAATTTGTCTAATCCTCTCCCTGGTTACCTGAAACTCCTGGCCCACCTCTTCGAGCGTATGCTCTTTCTCGCCGTCGATTCCGAAGCGAAGCTTGACTACGCTTTTCTCCCTGGTGTTGAGTACGGAAGAGAGAGCCTGTCTGATAATCTGTTTTAGCTCCTTCATCTCCAGGACCTGAAGCGGCGAAGTAGTGTTTATATCCTCGATAAAATCTATGAGCTTGCTGTCTTCTTCATCCCCTATGGGGGTTTCAAGCGATATGGGGTCCTTGGCGATCCGGAGAATCCGGCTAACTTTGTCGATGGGCATATCTACCCTTTTTGCTATCTCTTCCGGGAAGGGCTCGCGCCCTAGCTCTTGCACTAAAAGTCGGGATATTCTGATCAACCTGTTTATCGTCTCGGTCATGTGGACAGGAATTCTGATTATTCTGGACTGGTCGGCCAGGGACCTAGTTATGGCCTGTCTTATCCACCAGGTAGCGTAGGTGGAGAATTTATATCCCCGGTCGTATTCGAACTTGTCCACTGCGCGCATAAGCCCCATGTTTCCCTCCTGAATCAAATCCAGGAAGGGGAGGCCCCGGTTGATATACCTTCTGGCTATGCTCACGACCAGCCGGAGGTTGGATTCAATCAGTCTCTTTCTTGCCCGGTAGGTACTTTCTTCTCCACGTTCGATTCTATCCAGGGTTCTTCCGAGTTTGATTATGCTTTCCCCACTCTTAGCTGCGATTTTACGGGATTTCTTTTTGGTTGTGCTTTTGACCGGCCTTTTGGCTTCTCTATTATCTAGGTGTGCTTCTTCCGAGCACTTTATGGAGTTTCTGGCCACGGAAAGAATTTTGTCCATCTGATTTTTGCTCAGGTTTATTTGCTCCAGGCAAGATATTATCTTTTCATTATTCTTTCTTATTCTCTGTCTTAGAGGTTTTCTGAGGTTTTTGGGCGTTTGAGCCAGGTTTTTTCTCACTCTTTTGTTGTCTTTATGGAGCTTTTTTATTTCACGTATGGATCGCTTTATTCCCAGGAGTATTTCTTCCTCTCCCATGCCGTCCGATTCATCTTCGAGGGTACTGGTTATATCCCTTACGCTCAAGGCCCCTTTTTTTAATTTCTCGCCAAGGTTTATTACTTCCCTGAGCAACAAGGAGGAACTGAGTATGGCTCGAGCTACAGTTTTCTTTCCTCTCTCTATTTCCTTGGCTATTTCTATTTCTTCCTCCCTGGTAAGGAGAGAGTGCCCGGCTATTTCATGTAGATAAGACCTGATCAAATCATATTCACTGAGGCTCTGCCCGTTCGAGGCAAAATCGCTGTTGGCCGGCAGGGTGTCCTCCGCTTTGTCGTTTTGTTCATAAACATCTTCCTCATAAATTGCTCCTTCCGAGAAATCATCTTCGGCTTCTCCATCCTCGAAGGAATCGGTAAAGATCTGGTCTGACCGGTTATCTTCTACCTCGCTCTCCATTTGGTAATCGCTTTTTCTCTTGATTTTCATCAATCTCTCCCTCTTATGTTTTTCTCCTTCTGAATAAGGTCCCGGTATTCCTTGATTAGCTTTTCCTCCAGGAGGTTATTTTTCTCCGCTATCGCCCGGTCAATCTTAATTCTCACCACCCTTAAATTCTCCTCTACTCTTTTTAATTTTAATTTTCGAATACAATCTTTCAGTAACTTCCAAGCGGTAGCTTCATCCGGCACGTCGTCCGAGAGAAAAACAACCTCGGATATGGCCTCCTGGACGGAACTGTCGTTGAATTTGAATAGGAGAGATGATAGATCATCGAAACCATTCAAGATAATATGCTCTAAAACGGCTTTTATCTCATTCTCCGGAAAGATGTCGATCAGGTCATCCTCACGGATGTAATCAACAAGCTTGGGAAATTTGAGAAGTGTTTTGAGGACGAGTCTTTGGTCATTGTTAACGGGCTTTTTGGCGTTAATCCTGCCTTCTAGCTTATCCCCGAATTTAAGTAAGGATAAGAGTTCATCTTCTCTTACCCCAAAACTTTCCCCGGTCTTCTTTATATAATAACTCCTCTCGATTGTATCTTTCATCTTTGAAAGAACATCGGCTATCTCTTTAACGGCCGCACTCCTGCTTGTTTTTTGTTCCTCGAAACTTCTCATATATCTCTCTATCATGAAATCCAGTATAGGTGCGGCGCTGTGTAGTAATTTTTGAAACTCATCCTGACGGCCCTCGAAAATGAAAGATGCCGGGTCATGCCCTTCGGGCAAAATAACCATGAGCGGCTTCAGGCCTTCGGGAAGAAAGACGTCGAGTACCCGGAGTGCCGCTTTTTTGCCAGCCTCGTCTCCGTCAAAAACAACAATCACCTTGTCCGTATAGCGTCTGAGAATTATGGCATGCTCTCGGGTTAAAGAGGTGCCCAATGTGGCGACAGCATTTCTTATCCCGGCACGAAAAAGGGAGAGAAAATCCATGTAGCCTTCTACCACGACGGCATGCTTTTCTCTTCTTATATAATCTCTAGACCGGTCGAGTCCGTACAATATGCTTTTTTTATGATAGATTTCTGACTCTGGAGAGTTCATATATTTAGGCTCTTCCCCGCTGACTGTTCTTCCACCAAAGCCGACCACTTTGCCGTCTACATCCTTTATCGGGAAAATTATTCTCCCCCTGAACCGGTCGTAGCAGCCGTCTTTGTTTTGTCTCTTGATAACCAGGCCGATTTCCTCGGCCATACTGAGCGGGATGTTCTTTGCAGCCAATATTCTGGTCAGGGTATCCCAACTGCTCGGGGCATATCCGAGATTGAATTCCTTCACCGTCTCCAGGGATATTCCTCTTGCAGATAAGTAGTTCAAAGCCTCTTTGCCCTCTTGGCTTTCCAGCAGGGCTTTGTGATAAAACTTGCAGATTAAGCTGTTGATGCGGAATAAGGCGTCGGCTCTGGATTTTTCTCGTGCCGGCGACCGGTACTGTCTCTCCAACGGGACATCCGCGCGCTCGGCCAGTTCGGCTATCGCTTCTGGAAAACTAATATTGTTGTACCGCATCATAAACCCGAAGATGTCTCCTCCCGCGCCACAAGAAAAACAATGGAATAAGCCCTTTTCCTCGCTGACGTGGAGCGATGGATTTTTATCGTCATGGAACGGACAGATTCCCACAAAGTTTTTCCCTGACCTCTTAAGAGATAAATAAGCCTCTATCAGGCTAACGATACTCACCCTTCTCTTTATCTCTTTAATAACAGACTCATAGGACAAATTTTTCATACAAAAATACTGATTTAATAAAAGACCTTGTAGTCGGCTTTAAAGAAAAATAGGATAGAAAAAAAATCTTTGGGAGAAACGGCTTCAAAATGTTGCCTCCCTTCCGGTCAAGAAATTAAGACAGCACCTGCTTCAGTCTCTTCTCACCCTCTTCACAAAACGTTTTTTTGCGGCGAAAAGCCTTTTCTTCTTTCTTTCGCTGGGTTTTTCGTAAAATTCTCTTTTTCTTACCTCAGATAGAACTCCACCCTTTTCTACCTGTTTTTTGAATCTCTTGAGCGCGCTGTCGATGCTCTCGTTATTTCCCACCACAATTCCCGGCATACAAATACCTCCTGGTCTCTGTAAAAGTTTATTTTACAACCTAAAATATTAAAGTGCTGTTGTCAAGTAGAAGCTTCCTTAATATGCTTTCATCATTTAAGAATTTCCTTTCTGGGGAATACCCCGACCATCTCCCGATTCCTCATAATCTCCTCTTCCATTTTCTCTTCACTTATATCCCCCGATTCCTCTTCATCCTCCTCATCCTGACGGTGTTCCTCGAACCTGACCATCCAAGAGTCCTTCTTTTTTCTTATGTCATCGATTAGACCCATAATAAACCTCCCTGGCCTGTCTCAATACTTCATATTTAATTTAACCTCGTCAACACTGCTCTCACTGTTCGGCTTGGCCAGCACGCGAATTATAATTAAACACTCCTAGCGATTTGCCGGCGCCGGTTAGTTCTACTTTCACTCTAATTTACCACAGCCGACGACAGCACTATGTCCGCCTCTTTCCTTATCTCTGGGATCATTTCCGATAGCACCGATATCGTATTAGGATAGGGGTGGCAGATTCCAATAGCAACACCCTTCTCCTTGGAGACGTTTACCAGCTTCTCTATTTGCGACCTGATATAATTCTGGCTACCAGCACTGTTGTCGAGAAAGAGGTCCCTCTTTGCGGTTTTTATACCCATTTTCCTAGCCATATCAAAACCGGTCGTGTGCGGAGAAGTTCTGCTGTCGATGAAGAATAGTCCCTTCTTCTTTATGCTTTCCAGAACCAGCTCCATGAGTTCGCTGTTTTCTGTGAATTTAGACCCCATGTGGTTATTCACGCCCTTTATATACGGAATGGAGGATAGATTTTTTTCTAGATTAGTTAAAATCTCGTTCTTTGGCAATCCCACCAGGAGAGCCCCATCCCCGGCGTCCGCGGCCAGATATCCGGAGGATTCCTTAGGCTCCATGGGAAGATGGAGAATAACGTCCCATCCCTTTCTATGGGCAACCTGGGCAGCGTATTTGGAATAAGGTAGGTCGGGTAAAATGGCGAAGCTGATGGGTGCATTAAGTTCGCCCAGCTTGTCGATCGGCCCTTTGTGCAATCCTAAGTCGTCAACGATGATAACCACCTTCGGTTTTTCTTCTTGGAATGTTCGTGCTTCGGGCTTCTTTACGGTAAGTGTTTCTTTCTCTATCTTGGCCAATTCCTTTGGAGTAGAAGAAGCTTCTTTATCTTTAGCGGCTATTACTTCTCTTTTCTTCTGATGTTGCTGTTTAAATACAGCCGTGATTCTATGTGTTGGAATATCATCTATCTTTATCTCTGCTACCAGGAGAGACTTGCCAGTCTTCTTGAAACTGGGCTCAATATGAGGCCGCGATAGATGTTTTCTGAGCGCTTCTACCACCATTTTTTCCCCGATTCCCTGAGGAATGTCGATGTATATTTCAGCGAAGTTACCGCCGGCCTTACCGGAAGAAGACCTTTTCAACTTGACATCTTTTTTAGAAACCCCCAGGTTGAATAGAGCCTCGGCAATGTAGGCATCAACGTCTTCTATGGTCTTGGTTAAGCCCGAGGATGCCCTTTTCTCTTCTATTGTCCCCGAAATCTGATTTTTTATGTAGGAAAGACTGTATAGGCTTATGGCTACAAAGGCGATAAACCCGAGCGTAAATGTAACGACCCTACCGGCTCTCGCCTTCCGAAATTTTCCCTTATTTATACGCGTTCTTCTGTGAGCCCTTTGCTTTCTGCGCAAATAGTGAGTACTTCTCCTAACCTTTCGGGATGGTGTTTTCGGCCTTGGAAGTTCCAAGAAGCTCTAAGGCCCTCTCCAGTTGAAGGTCCTTGCTCTCGGTATTTTCCACGACTATATCCGGTATTACACCCACTTCATTTATGGACCTGCCGCTCGGGGCGTAGAATTTAGCGGTGGTAAGCTTAAGACCGGCTCCATTGTCAAGCCTGATTATGGTTTGGACAGAACCTTTCCCAAAGGTCTTTGTGCCCAGGATAGAGGCCCTTTTGCTGTCCTGAAGCGCCTCGGCGACTACCTCGGATGCGCTGGCGCTCCCTTTGTTTACTATCACAACCAGAGGATAGTCTTGAAATTTGCCTTTTTTGGTAGCGTAATAATCTGTGGACTGTGTCTCGGCCCTCCCCTTGACGCTGACGATTAGACCCTGGTCAATAAATTCATCCACCACTTCTACCGCCTGAGTGAGCAAGCCGCCGGGATTGTTTCTCAAATCGAGTACCACCCCCTTCAAGCGTCCACCGTTCTGTGACTCCAATTGGGTAAGAGAGTTTCTAAGCTCTTGGGATGTTTTCTCTTGGAATTGAGAAAGCCTTATGTACCCTATACCGTTATTCAGCAACTTGGATTTGACGCTTTCTACCCTGATTATTTCTCTCACCAATGTTATATCCCTCGGACTACTTTTCCCCTCGCTTTGTACGGTAATCTTAACCGAACTCCCCTTGGGACCGCGAAGAATCTTCACCGCCTCGTGGACTGCCATACCCCTGGTTGGTTTTCCGTCGATCGCTATTATTTGGTCCTTAGGCTTAATGCCGGCCTTTGCCGCCGGGGTATCCTCTATCGGAGTTATCACTGTAAGTACGTCGTTTTCGATGGTCACCTCCATTCCTACTCCCCCGAATTCGCCGGAGGTGCCAATTTCTATCTCGTTGTAACGCTCCGGGGTAAGGTAAACGGAGTAGGGGTCAAGCGTCTTTAGCATGCCTTCTATGGCTCCTACAGTGAGCTCCTCCGGGTCGACTTCTTCTACATAGTTTCTCTCGATTATGTCCAGTACCCTGGTGAAGTCAGATAAGCCCTTGTAAGTGGCCTCTTCGGCTAATGCCGACACCCCGGATGCAAACAAAAGTAGAGAAAATATTGGTACATAAAATCTTTTCATGCGAGCCTCCCCAAATTGGCTTTAACATAAGCATATAAAACATTTAGTTTTTTTTCGCAACGGGTTTAAAATGGGGTGCTGTTCTATTCTATCCCGGCTATAGAAGGCCCACGGATTTACTATTGGAATTGAACTCTAGAAGCTCATAAACAGCCTGAACGATGTTTTTGGCCTTAAGCCCGAAATACTCAAGGAGTTTAAGCCCATCACCAGATGTGCCGTATCTATCTCTGATCCCGATCCGTTTGATTGGAGTCGGGCACTCCTCCGAAAGCACCTCTGAAACCGCTCCCCCCAATCCCCCCACCACATTGTGGTCTTCTGCCGTAACCACCGCCCCGGTCATCCTGGCTAGCTCGACTATAGTTTGAACGTCTATGGGTTTTATGGTAGAGACGTTGGCCACGGAGGCTCCTATGCCCTCTTTCTCAAGCAGCTTTGCCGCATTAAGGGCTTCGCTGACCATGATACCGCTGGCAAAAATGGCTACGTGCTTCCCCTCCCGGAGAATAGGAGCCTTCCCAACCTCGAATTTGTAAGATTTCTTGAAAATCGTCGGGAACTTGGCCCTGGCTAGGCGGACGTACGTCGGGCCTTTTCGGTCTATTATTGTCCTAATTACTGCCTCAGTTTCCACAGCGTCCGCAGGAACTATCACCGTCATGTTGGGAAGGACGCGCATAAGGGCTATGTCTTCTAGCGCCTGATGGGTTGCGCCGTCTTCACCTACGGTGACCCCGGCGTGAGTGGCCACTATTTTTACGTTTAGGTTGGGGAAGGCAATAGATTGTCTTATGTGCTCCCAGGCCCGTCCGGTGGCAAATACTGCGAATGTACTGGCAAAAGGAATTTTGCCGTATAGGGCAAACCCGGCTGCCGTGGCCATCATGTCCTGCTCGGAGACGCCCATGGTGAAGAACCTATCCGGGAACTTTTTTCCGAATAAGTTGGTCTTGGTGGAGACGGTTAGGTCGCTATCCAGGACCACCAATTCCGGATAGATGCTACCCAGTTCTACGAGCGTTTTGCCGTAGGTTTCCCTTATGTATTCGTACTCGGTAACTTCCTCGACCAGTAGGTCGCTCAGTTTGGACCTGCTCATATCAAGCCGCCCCCCCTAATTCGGTCAGTGCAATTTTAAGCTCTTCGTCTGTAGGTGCAACGCCGTGGTACTTCCCCTGATTCTCGAATATGGATATACCCTTGCCCTTTATGGTATTGGCTATGATGACAAATGGTTTTCCTTTGGTTCGCCTTGCTTTCCTGAAGGCAGAAAGAAGGCTGGGGAAATCGTGTCCGTCAGGCAAGACCTCTACCCGCCAGCCAAAAGCGCGCCACTTGTCCGGTACAGGCTCTATGTCCTTGATCTCGGCCATAGCGCCGTCGTTCTGAAACCTGTTTCTGTCGACGATTGCACAGAGATTATCCAACTTTCTGTATGCGGAAGTGGTGATTGCCTCCCAGGTGGCTCCTTCTTGAAGCTCACCGTCGCTCAAGAGTGCATATACCCTAATGTCCCTTCCGTCAATCTTTGCTGCCAAAGCCATACCATTTGCCGCAGAAAGTCCGTGTCCTAGAGAGCCGGTTGTGGCCTCAATCCCGATGTCCAGGTTATACTCCGGATGTCCTTGCAGCCGGCTTTCCGGCTTTCTCAAGGTCATAAGCTCGTCGATAGGGAAATAACCGGCATGGGCCAATACGGAGTAGAGAGCGGGGACGCCGTGGCCTTTGGACAACACGAATCTGTCTCTATCTTCCCAGCGAGGGTTAGACGGGTCATGTCTTAACTCGGAGAAGTATAAAGCCACCAGAATCTCCACCGAAGAAAGGGACCCCCCGGTGTGTCCGGACTTGGCGTTATGAAGCGCTTTTAAAAGGTGTATGCGTACTCTTCTGGCGGTATCCTCAAGAACTTCGATATCGTTTGTTCTTTTGAACATCTATTTGTCGCTTTAGGGTGATTAAAATGAATCTTTTTGTAAAAGTAGTATAATATAATCTTACATACAGTGTTGTCAAACAGGCGGGCAGGGGCCGATATCGGATATTGATCTCGACATAATCTCTTTCCTTGAACTCCATTTCGGAATCTGCTAGTTTATTAGCCCAGGGAAAGGGACTCATGATGAGAAAAGCCATAGCGGGCATAGCTGAAAGATTTATAGGTAGCTACAAGGAGATAGCTCTTGAAATTTCCGGCCATTTTATTCTTTTTAGGATTCTACTTTTACCCGTTTTGATTTTTGTTTACGCTCTGACCTTCATCGTTATCCTGACTATGGTTCTTATCGTGATTCTGGTCGTGGTGCCTATTTCATTTGTTTCAAAGACGAATATCCTCGGCTTGTTTGGCCGGCGATAATGGAAGCGGTCGTGGGTTTAAGAACTTATCATAATATTTGTTGTCTTATTCCGGCGTAATCCATGAAAGGGAAGACAGAGTCTCTTATAGACAAGAAAAACATTCCGAAACACGTTGTGATAATAATGGATGGAAACGGAAGGTGGGCGGGAAGGAAGGGGCTTGATAGAATAAGCGGCCATAGGGAGGGGATGAAATCGGTCAAGTCCGTGGTGAAGGCGGCCAGGGAATTGGGGATCAAAGCAGTAACGCTCTACGCTTTTTCTGCACAGAATTGGAGAAGACCAAGGGACGAAGTCGATGCCCTAATGGAACTTCTAAAACAATACCTGGTCAAGGAAGGAGACACCCTGGTCGAGAAAGAGATAAGGCTTAACGCCATTGGCCGGCTATGGGAGCTTCCACCGGATGTCTACCAGGTGCTCACCGATACGATGGAAAAGACTAAAAACTGTAGTGGAATGACCCTTACCCTGGCGCTGAGCTATGGGGGTAGGGAGGAAATAGTGGATGCGGTCAAGAAGGTAATGCTTTCCGGAATCCCTTTATCCAATCTGAATGAAGAGAGTTTTTCTCAGTTCCTTTACACAATCGACCTCCCCGAGCCCGACCTTCTCATCCGGACTAGTGGAGAGATGAGGCTTTCCAATTTCCTTCTCTGGCAGCTTGCCTACACCGAGATTTACGTCACCAGGACTCTATGGCCTAATTTTAGGAAAAGGCACTTGGTAAAGGCAATTTTAAACTATCAGAACCGGGAGAGGAGATTTGGGCTTACCAGCGACCAAATAAAGAGAAGGAAAGTAAATTGAAAGGTATATCCATACTTGGCTCGACCGGGTCGATAGGGCGTCAAACCCTAGAGGTCATATCCTGGTTCCCGGAGCGATTTAGCGTAGCCGGGCTTTTGGCCGGAAGGAATCTAAATCTCCTGAGGGAGCAGGTCCTTAAATTCAAGCCACAGGTAGCCTCTGTAATGGATGAGAAGGATGCGGTTAAACTGGCCCGGGATTTGCCGCCCGGGTTTACCGAGGTCCTCTGGGGCCAGAATGGCGCAGAAACCGTGGCATCCCTTTCTCAAGCCGAATTGGTGGTTTCGGGAATGGTCGGGGCATCCGGTCTGATGCCGACTCTGTCTGCCATAAAGTCCGGTAAAAACGTCGCCCTTGCCAACAAGGAAGTCTTGGTCATGGCCGGGTGCATTTTGATGAGGGAGGCGGAAAAACAGGGGATTAAGATACTTCCTGTCGATAGCGAGCACAGCGCACTTTTTCAGGCGCTTAATTGCAGTAAAAAGGAATACGTGAGAAGGCTTATTTTGACGGCCTCCGGCGGGCCGTTCTTGAAAACACCGGAAGAGAAGCTGGACGATATCACTGCGGAGCTGGCTTTGAACCATCCCACCTGGAAGATGGGGAAGAAGATCACCATAGACTCGGCTACACTGATGAATAAGGGATTTGAGGTTATCGAGGCCAGTTGGCTATTCGGAATTCCGCCCGACATGGTGTCGGTATGGATTCATCCCCAGAGCATCGTGCATTCCATGGTGGAATATATCGACGGCTCTATCATCGCGCAGATGAGCCTTCCGGACATGAGAATTCCCATTGCCTATGCCTTGTCCTATCCGGAAAGGGTTCCTATAGGCGGGGACCAGTTAATTCGCCCAAACTTTGGGGAACTCACCTTTGAAGAGGCTGGCCCCGACCGGTTTCAAGCCCTATGTTTAGCCTATGGGGCGGCGGAGGAAGGCGGCACCATGCCTGCGGTAATGAGCGCTGCCAATGAAATTGCAGTTGAAGCGTTTCTCGGAGGCAGGTTAAAATTTATGGAGATACTTAAGGTGGTAAAGCGGACTATGGAAAGCCATAGAAAATTGCCGGGAGAGACGGTCGAGGAGATTCTGGAAAGCGACGGGTGGGCAAGAAAGACCGCTCAATCGATAATAAATCGGGTTAATTAATAAACTACTGATCGAAAGAGCTTAGAATAATGAGAGAAAATATAGAGAGAGTTCTTCGAAACATAGCTCTTTTTGCTCCGTGTCCTCTGTGGCTAAATAATATCTAACTATAGGAGAAAAGAATGACAGTATTATTGGCGTTTTTATTCGTGATAGGAATTTTAGTCTTTATACACGAACTCGGCCATTTCTTGGTGGCCAAGCGATGCGGGGTTAGAGTGGAGAAGTTTTCCCTGGGTTTTGGCAAGAAGCTCTTTGGATTTAAGAGGGGAGAGACGGAGTATCTGGTTTCTATGCTTCCCCTAGGCGGGTACGTGAAGATGTACGGTGAAGGGGGGGAAGGAAACTTCATTGTAGACCGTGTTGAAGCCGGCTCCAGGGCGGAGAAGGCTGGATTTAAGTCAGGGGATAAAATAACCGGCATAGGTGGGGTAGCGCTTTCTACTTTTTCCCGGTGGAGGGAGCTTGAGTTTAATTTAGTGAAAAATCCGGAGAGAGAATATGTATTTACCATTGAAAGGGACGACGAGAGGTTGGCAGTTAATTGTAAAGCCGATGATTTGGAAGGGATAAAGGCTTACTCCGAGAAGGAGTATCCCCGGGGTTTCTCCAATCAGTCTATACTGAAAAGGTTGGCCATAGTGGTTGCCGGCCCGTTCATGAATTTTGCCCTACCGTTTTTATTCTTCCCCATTATTTTCATGCTGGGTATCGGCGTTGCCGCTTATCTGGAAGAGCCTCCGGTAATTGGATATGTAGAGCCCGGCTCGCCCGCAAGCGAGGCCGGATTCCGGAAGGGGGATACAATCATTAAAGTAGACGGAAAGGATGTAAAAACGTGGAGAGACACCAACATAGCCTTTCAATCGAACCCGGATGCCCTCCTGGATGTCGAGGTGAAGAGGGATGGGCAACTGAAGGACCTCAAGCTCAAGGCGGAATCTTCCCCCGAGGGAATTGTGGCTGTAGGGCTTGCTGAAACCCTCGATGCCAGGATAGGGAGCGTCATGGTTGGCTCCCCGGCGGAAAAGGCAGGGCTTAAAAAGGGAGACCGGATATTGGCAGTCAACCAGATAAAAATTACTGACTGGTATCAGATGGCCTCGATTATAAGGGGGAAAGCCAACCAGGAGATTACACTCCTGGTCAAACGGGACAACGAAGAGTTTAAGGTAAAAATCACCCCGGAGCCCCTGGAAGAAACCGGCCAGGGCGCTATCGGGATCACCCCGTATAGAGAAGAGATCGTTAAGAAGTATGGGTTTTTTGGCTCTATTATAGAGGGGATAAAAGAAGCTGCGGGCATGATCTATGAAGTCACCGTCCTACTCTTCTCCTTCCTTTACAAGCTTTTTACCGGGAAGATATCTCTCGGGACTGCCGGAAAGAGCATCGCCGGTCCGCTCCTTATTGCCAAGGTCTCCGGCTCGGCGGCGGAAGGAGGGCTGGCATCGCTCCTTCAGTTCACCTCTTTCATCAGCATAAACCTTGCTATTATAAATCTCCTTCCCATACCGATGCTCGACGGCGGGCATGTGCTTTATCTGGCGATCGAGTCCATAAAGAGAAGGCCCCTAAGCCAGAGGACATTGGAAATATGCCAGCGCATCGGCCTCACCTTCTTAATCTTCATCATGTTTCTGGCAATCTATAACGATATATCCAGGCTGAAGGGTTCGATTATAGAGTCTATAGGCCGTTTGATCGAGACGTTCAAGTAGGGCTCCGCTTTTTTCATTATGAAATATCAAACTTGTCCAAGATAAGAGATTTCTTCGCCGTCAAAACAAAGCGGCTCGCGGTGACAACAATTATCCCTTCGCTCCTTGCGGGGGAAGCCTGTCCTGGTCTTGACGAAGGGTCCATGGTTCGACTCCGCTCACCATGAAGGCAGATCTAAAACTAGTAGCAATACCATGCCCTTCACCCTTAGTCCTTCGGCCTTCGCTCAGGATAAAGTACGACGAAGGGTGAATAGTGTTAAAAAGCTATTTCAAAAAATAGGATTAGCATGGCGCTTGCACAGCAAACAGAAGTAGGGTGACCTGATTTTGAAAAGGCGTTTTTATCTATCTAAAGGGAATGTTTTACCAGTTTGAACCTCTGTTTTCTAATTATTTTGACGGCAGTGATGAAGCATGCTTAATTAAGAAGGAGGTACGAATCGGTATTTAGGGCCGTATAATTAAGCTCTGTGTAATGAGGATGAAATTCTTAAAACTGGGCAAGGATAACTGGGCCAGGACTCGACCTACCAAGGAAGGCATAGTATTCCTGGGGCTTAGCCTTTTTGTAGGTTTTGCGGCGCTTAACACCGGAAATAACCTCCTTTATCTTACCTTCGGCATGATGTTGAGCTTCATCGCCGTTTCCGGTATTACATCCCTGGTGAACCTGTCCAGGATTGAAGTAAGGCTCGAGCCGCCGGAGGATGTTTTCGCCTGGGCCCCAACGTCCATCCGTTTTTCGGTCAAAAATTTGAAGATACTCATTCCGTCATACTCGTTGACGATCGAAGCCGGCGGGAAAAAGGCCTACTTATCGTATCTGCCTTCTAAGGCGGTAAAGACGGTAAACGTGCAATACGTTTTCAAACATCGAGGGTGGAACAAGATGCCGGAAACGGTGCTTTTCACCCGGTTTCCATTCGGCTTCTTCAAGAAATGGATCAGGATTGACCTGGGTGATGATGAAGTTCTGGTTTATCCCCGAGTGGAAAGGATAGGGATAGAAAAGGAAAGAATTAGGCATAGCTTCGGCGAGCTTGAGTCGGACAGATTGGGATTCGGAAATGACCTTAGGTCGATTAGGGGCTACAATGAAGGAGATAACCCCAAGCTTATCCACTGGAAAACCTCGGCTAAGCTGGGGAAGCTTATGCTGAGGGAGCTTCAGGATGATGAGTCGAGGAAGGCCATAATTGAATTTAACCCCACCAGGAATAAAAACGAGCTGGAGCAGCAGATAAGCTACACGGCGTCCCTTTTACTGGAGTTGATGGAGCGAGACTACGAGGTCGAATTCGTAGCTCCGGACAGGACGTTCTCTTCGTCGGAGTTAAGCCGGTCTCCCCGGCCAGTCTTGAGATACCTGGCGCTTTATAACTGAAGAGATGTTTACTGGTTCTCGTGTTAGTGTGTTACGGGTTAACCGGTTTAAAAATACACCCGTGAACACATTAACTCGCAAACTCGTTAACATTTCCTTTTGTGTCTTCGTGCCTTTGTGGTTAAAAAACTATAGTTTGAAGTACTTCCTCACATAGTCCCTCAGCGCATCGCGGGTGCTGGAGAATGCCAGGTCATTCCAGGGTATTTCACCGGGGGCGAATAAGCTCACTTCCAGGCACTCGTCGCATGCCCTTAGCTCACCGCCAATAACCTCGGCGGAATAAACGATGATGACCGGGCTCTTATGGTAAGAGTACACCCCGACTAAATCCCTAAGCCTCACGTCCAGGTTTACTTCTTCCTTAGTCTCTCTTATCGCTGCCTCTTCAACCTTTTCCCCATAATCGACATAGCCGCCCGGAAAAACCCATTTGCCGTAGCTCGGCTCTATGCCCCGTTTTAAGAGAGGAATTTTCATGTCGATCAACGTTATGGTGCACGCCGCCACTTTCGGGTCGAGATATAGAACAAATGAGCATTCTTCACAAACCAGCCTTTCCGGCTCGGATATTTTGAGCAGTTTGAGTTGTAATCTACCTCCGCATCTGGGACAAAATTTATAATCCATGGTGTAAATAGTATACGCTAAAACGAGCTTTAAATTATCGACATGAAAAGGCAAATAGACCGTTCTCCTTTGAACCTACCTAAAGGTCTCTACGATGTCCTGTAGCTAATACTTTGTATGGATCATAGAGGTGGAATTGTAGCAGTGTCGAGTTCTATTTGGGGGGAAAAGAATCTAAATCGGTAGTAACTCCGCCCGCTACATGCTGCTGTTAGTTCCCGACTGTACACGCAGAAGGTTAGCGGTGAATCCCTCTGCAGGGTTGCATCTGGACTTCGGCTTCTGTTCTGCATGGGTGCGGATTGGGTTACGCTACGATTGGGCAGTCTACTCCCACCATCCGGGGACACCGCGAACGAGCACGCGGCGTGTTCTAGTTTCAACCCTCATTCCTCCTGGAGCCGAGTAGACCCGGCGAATTGGATCCTTCGTCATAATGCCTCCCAAGTACGTGCCATCCTCGCGAAACCAGCGGAAGCGTTTCTTCTCAAGTAGGCCGAACCCGGTCTGCGCCACAATCAGATCGCCACCATCGAAGGTATCTATAATCGTATAGAGCGTCTCGTCCCGGAGGACGTAGAGACGGGTATCCGTGAGGAGATAGAGGTAGTCGCCCGTATCGGCAATTCGGCGGGGGACCGACCCAATGTCGTAAGCATGAACGGGTTCTCCGGAGTCAGTTAGAACCACAACCCTACCTGAGTAACCAGCGAGAAACACAGCATTTGACCAACCGGCGAAGCTCGCCGCATAGATCCAATCAGCAGCGTGGATTTCACTCACGACGTACGATGCGGTTATAGTGAGCTTCACGCCACTCACTTCGACTTCACTACGGCTGATCTCCTGAGCGTACTGCACCCCGGTGTACACTGGCAGGGCACTCGCACCGATGCCCGTGAGCAACTGCACAGCCGAGGTTAGCGCCTGCATCCTTTCCGTGGCTACGGGATCGCCCGGGTTGAGGTCCGGATGCCACTCTTTAGCCAGCTGCCGATAGCGCTTTTTTATATCCTCTGGCGTGAAGGGATAGGACATACCCATGAGGGAGAGCGCTTGCTGAATCTCTCCACTCGTCCCGAACATCTCGCTAGGTTCAGAGACCTGGGTCCACCCATCTTTAATCGGCAGTTTTACACCCCAAAGCCCACGTCCATCCATCCTTATACACCATGCTTCATCGACGGCTGTGAAGAGGTAGCGGCTGCCGTCGCGGGAGAGCGCAACGCACCGGATATGGTTCTTTAGCTGGTCTTCGGAGATGTTGAAGCGCTTGCGGATCGCTCGAATCTCTGGAGCATCCATAAGCGTTGTCTCGAGGATCGGTTCTAACGCATCATCATAGGCGTGGACTATGCAGTCTTTGGACATAGCGATCAGCCCTCGTCCCATCGGATTCACGTCGATCCGATAGATGTCATGGAGTAGGGGCTTCTTTGCGATTAACTCACCCGAACGACCATAGCGAAGTACCGCTGCGGGGATCCAGCCCATGCCTTCTGCCTTCCCAAGATCGTCCACCATCAATAGGCCCGAGTCCAGAGGATGAAGCTGCCTGAACGCGGTATCAGGTTTCTCCTCTAGTGGGATTGTTTCGATCGTCCCAATTTCCCAGCCATTGGCATCACGGACCTCGAAATAATCTATGGCCTCCGGAAGCTCTGCGGCAGAGCCTCGTACCTGCGCCTCTTCCCAGCGGAGTGGAGATCGCGGAAGCGGCACGTACGGGATGCGTGCGACGTCGATTTCACGCATAGGTGGTGGGTTTCGATCCATCCGGTGAGAGCGCACGTTGCGCTTCGGCGGAGGTACGGATGCCTGTGCCACTCCGGCAGGCCATATTGCATACGTTTTACCTTGCTTCTCACGCATGATCTTACCTGCCTTTTCGAGCCAGCCGATCAGGTTCGACACCCGACGCCCATCTTCTGTGCCTACGAGTGACTTCATGTCCGTCTGACGACAGCCCGGATTCTGCTGCACTACTTCGAGGATGTTTTCAAATAACCTGCGGTCCTCCTCATGCTGCTCAATCACGTTAATCCAGGGCTCAAGATCGTAATCCGAGATGACAATTCCGCGCATCTCAGCGAGTCCCTCATCATCTCCCATTAGTGCGAGCATAGTTCCACCGACTTCGAACGCGGGGATTGAGGAAATGTCAAACGAGCCGTAAGACTGCTTCGTGCAACGCACAAAGGCCGGCACTTGGTGCATGTTTTCTCGCGCCATCTGGGCTGCACGTTCGTAATCACGCTTCGAGATGGCTTCCTGCATCTTCGCCATCGTACTAAAGTAATCGTCCGTCATCTTTTCGTTCTGCTTGGTGCTCACGTGGGTGGTTGGGGAGGAAGACGGTGAATTAAAGGGCGAGCGAGAAGAAGGTTGTGGAAGGGTAAGTGCCGTAGGTGTGGCTGGAGTCGTTGCAGAGAGTCCCAGTAGCTTTTTCAAGAATTTGATCATGACAAATACCTAAAGTGAGAATCGAGGTTCTGTTGATAAGGTGGCTCGTTGCCGTCACTATTCCATAGTCACATGGCGTATTGTCCTTGTCTTTATCTAATGAAAAAATCAACCGCTGCTTTTAGCGGTCGGCTGTTTTTTCTTGTTATGAGTCTTTATTGCCCCCGTGACATAACGCTTACTAAGATTCACAAGTTTTCTATTTCGTTTTTGCAGATCCACCCTAATGTCATCCCAATCCAATAGTATTGGTACGGATGCAATCTGTTTGTGCTCGTCCCATATGCACGCTCTTAGCCCGAGTAAGCTCCCGCTATACACCTCCGAATATCTGCGATGAGCATCTTCAATTAATCTTCTACTATAAGCTGTAGACTCTGCAATCATGCTTCTTGCTGAATCGTGAACCTTACTTATCGATTCTATATAGCTCCTAGTCGCTGCTTTAAGGTCAACTTTATCATCCATCTCGTCCAATACACTATTTTTCATTTTTTCATCTTCCTCAAGGTAAGATCGCTGTGAAGCGAGTTCCATTGAGTATTCCAGCAAACGATCATCATCTAATGAGATCCACCTACCGCCTAGTTGGGTCCAATGTACAGGAATACCTCTATGCTGCACATAATTCCTCAAAGCCTCCATAAAACGATAGTCACGATTTTCGTCATATTCCTTTGAGAAAAGTTTCTTAACGTTTCCCTTCGCATTGGAATCATTAGGTAAACATTCTGTGACGTTCTGATTTGATTGATCTATGTACAAGCGAACCGCTGTAAGTAGGTTTACTAATCGGATATTTAGACCAAGTCGAACTTTGAAAAAGTCAGAGTAATCCAAATGCTCACGAACCATGTGGTTGGTTGTTATTTCAAGTATTTCCTGTTCGAAGTCTATGTAGTTCGCAATAACAATTTCGTATTTTTCTTCGATTGCGAGAGCATTTGACAAAATATTTTGAGCCTTTTTGTACTCCAAATACTCAAATTCAGAGATTTCAATCTCTGGGACATTTCCCAATCCTGCTTTACGAAGTAGATATCTCATAACTCTTAACTATACGAACTAAAGTTCGTATAAATATCCCAATACGTAGTGTTATACGAACAATCTTATCGATATTTTGTTTAAGAGTTTAATTAAAAAAGTCTTTCTAAGTCAATAGGTGAGTATGCGAAAATCATGTAATTACAATCAAAAAACGCCTCTCCGACGGGTTTCATCGGGGACTGAGTTCGCGAGACCATAAGACGCAAGCACTATTCAATACGCACCGAAGCTATTCATGTCACTAGGTCAACGGCTTACCGTGGTTTTCGTAACATCGGAACGATTGGCGGCGATGTGCCGACCTGGATTGTGCCGAGGCTCTCAAATCCGTGTCGCTGATAGAGAGGGACGCTCATCGGACTGGTTGCTTCAAGATAGGCGAGGGCCTGTTGCCGGTCGCAGACAGCCAACGTATGGCGCAAGAGAGCGGAGGCATAGCCCTTGCCCCGGTGAATCGGGTCCGTACCGATCAGGGGCAAATGCCAGTGGGGCTCGTGTGGATGATAGCCGCTCATCTGCTCAAAGAGTGTGAATAGCGACTCCCGTTGGTTTGCCGGGACGGATTTCTCGATGAGTGCTGCCAGCGCTTCCTCATCGGGTTGTACGCCCGGTGGAAGCCAGAGCGCTGCGGCAAGGAACTGGTCAACGTATTGAGCAGTGCCGTGCTCGAAAGCCCTGCCCCCGAATGCCCTGACGAAGCGCGGGAAATTTTCGAGATACTGATGAGGATCGGGATACATCCAACGCACTCCGGGATCGCTAGCGAACGCCAAGACGATCACGGAGACGCATTGATCTTTCTCTGTCTCAGTTGCTGTCTTAATTTTTTGTTCTAGGCTCATTTCCTCACCACATACCAGTTATTCATTATGTCATGTTCAAGGCGGTGCGTCTCGACCGAGCGGAAACCGGCCTTCTTGAGATATTCACGCGTTTTTTCTTCGCCCCACATGGTGCCGAGCCCTTCGCCGCCTTGAGCGAGGGAGACGGTCATGCAGTGCATGCAGGAGACCGTGTAGAGGAGCGGCCCGAGCGGATGCTCGATGTCCTTATGCAGATGGCTTGTGCCATTTATGTCCTGCATCAGATAGACGCCATCCGGCTTAAGGGCTAGGTAGATGCCCCGGAGTACGTTTAGCGGCTTAGCCTGGTCGTGAATCGCATCGAATGTGGTGATGAAATCGAAGGATTCAGGTTGGGCGGTTTTGTCGAAGTCGCTTGCATCAGTGGCGATGAACTCAATGTTTTTAAGCCCACGCCGTGCTGCTTCGCCTTGTGCAAAAGTAATCGCTTCCTCCGAGAGGTCCATTCCCACGAATCGGCTTTTCGGGTAAAGCTCGGCCAGCCGCAGCATGACCAGCCCCCGGCCACAACCCATGTCAAGAGCGCGGATGCCGTTCTTAAGAGATTCGGTTAGTCCGGGTACGAGCGGAAGTATGTGCGACTCCAGGAACGAAAGCACGGACAGGTTGCTATCCTCCGCCATCACCTCGTGGAATCTGGGGAATCTGGAATAGGGGACGCCTCCGCCTTTCCTGAAGCATTCCACTATGTCATCCTCCACACCGCCAAGCCCGGCGATGTATTGAGTGTATAAGGCTATGTTGTTCGCACCGGCCGACCGGGTCAGGAATGCGGCGTGTTCGGCCGGCAATGAGAACCGGCCGGTGTCCGGGTCAAGCTCCACCACCCGGGCTGTGACCATGGCTCCAAGCCACTCGCGGACGTAGCGCTCGTTAAGGCCCGCTTTAACTGCGATTTCTTGAGAGGTGCTCGGGGGCAGCATACTCATGACATCGAAAAGCCCGGTGCGATGGCCTATCGAAGCCATGAGACAAAGCGCGGCGTCGTTGAGCGCGGTGAGCAGTTTTCCAGCAAATTCCTCCGCCTTTGCCTGGTCGAATTTGGAATGTGCGTCGGTCTTTGACATGCTTTTCTACTTACCAGGTTGGTTTTGCCGCATAACGTCTGCATTAACCAGTGTACCGTTTAGATGCATAATGAGTTGTCCGAGAAGTTTTTCAACAGGTTTCACGATAACCTTATTCCTTTTTGTCATCAGTACGGTCTCGCGCCGGTAAAGAATCACGAAAGACCTCGAACTTCTTCCAGGCGGGAACCGGCGGCGTGTAATCCGGCCGTGGGGCATAGGCGGAATATTCGACGAGCTTCATCTTGTGGATGTAACGAGGGCAGTTCGGAAAGATTCGTGTTACCGTGACGCGGATGATGAAAACCGAACCCGGATACTCGGAGCGCAAAGGGTCGTCCTCTCTTATCTGTGCCGTGCCGTTGACCCGTATTCGATGTGGATGCTCGAAATCCAGGAACAGCAGCCCGACATGAGGGTTGACCAAAACGTTTCCCCAGGAGCGGTACATCCCGTTACCGTCGTAGTCGGGAAAGGCAAGGGTGCGGTCGTCGACTACGCGCACGAACCCGGGCAAGCCTCCTTTATAAGAGCAGTCCGGCCGGCCCTGAGCGTCGGCAGTCGCTATGAAAAACATGGGGCAACGCTCGATAAACGCACGGTCCTCCTCGGTGAACGTAGTGTGAACGGTCACTTGCTTCAGGCGGTCGGCTAAAGGCCTTGTTTCGCGCGCCTCTTGAAGCCGCCGCATCCCGTCATGGTACATCGAATCGTCTGCCATCGTTCCTCCTGGTAGGGCGGTGTGGTCCGGCCCTGACTGTCAATTATTGAAACAAGCTTATCAATCTTTTGTTTATGAGCACTGCTATCCAAAATAGTCAGAAACCATTATAAAACAAGGCTAAGCGATAGATAAATACACCTTTTTAAAATCAGGTTTCCCTCTTTTATGTTTACTATGCAAGCACCGCATTTGTTGAAATATTTTTTCTACACCTCAGTGATATCCCTTCCACACTCACACACCCCGGCTCTTCGAGCCACCCCTCTCTAGAGGGGATTTTTTAATCAAGTCCCCTCTAGAGAGGCAACACACCCCTTAAGTCCCCTCTTGAGAGGGGATATAGGGGTGTGTAAGAGTGAGATGAAAAGACGCACAATCATCTTCTGTCCTTTGACCCTTAGGCGTAGCTCAGGGCAGGCTATGCTCAGGGCGAACGGTTTCCCCTCACTTCTTCTTTTCCCAGGGTAGAAGAAAGGGAAATTGCTTCTATGTGGTCGTTGCAAGCCACCATCTTTTAGCGAGAATCAATCTCTTATTTTAGACAATTTAGATGTTTAATTTTAGCTAAGCGTCTCTCCCGGTTTAAGTTCTATAATCTCCATTCCCTTCACATCCTTGGTAAGTTCTCTTAACTGCGCCGGGGTTCCGGTTAAAGGAGGGAACGTGGCATAGTGCATCGGGATCACGTACCGGGGCGAGAGAAAACGACAGGCATAGGCCGCTTCCTGGGGAGACATGGTGAAAAGATCTCCGATGGGAATCATGACTAACTCGGGTTTATAGATTTCGGCAATGAGCTTCATATCGCTGAACACTGCGGTATCCCCGGCGTGATATACCTTGAATCCGTTTTCAAACTCGATAACGTAGCCTACGGCTTCTCCACCGTAAATAATCTTTCCATCGTCGTCCTGAATCCCGCAGCTATGGTCTGCGTGAACCATCGTAAACTTAATTCCATCCACTTCTTGCGTGCCCCCTTTATTCATGGGCATAATCCCTTCAACCCCCTTTGAATTAACCCAGACACATGTCTCGAAAATGCCCACTACCTTGGGCTTATGCTCTTTTCCGATGGCCACCGCGTCTCCGATGTGGTCAAAGTGGGCATGGGTTATGGCCATAATGTCAACCTTATCCAATTTCTTATTCGCTTCCGGACAGGCCGGATTCCCCTGAACCCAGGGATCAATAAGTATGGTCTTCCCCCGGGGCGACTTGATCTTGAAGGTAGCATGACCCAGGTAGGTGATTTCTACGCCGTTGTTTAGTTTTGCCATTTCAATTCCTCCCAGAACTAAGGTTCTTTTAATTATTCTAAATTAACCACATCGATACTCCTTTTGCAAACTGGATTAAGCGTAATTTTTTAGAAGCCTGAATACATGCTAGACTAGGTTTTAATGGACTACGAGATACTGGACCACACCGCCGATGCATGCGTCAGGGTTTACGGAAAATCTTTCGAGGAACTGCTGAGAAATGCAGCCTGCGCCATGATGGAATTAATCACGGACAGAAATAAGGTAGAGCCGTCGGAGGTAGTAGAAATCGACGCATCGGGGGAAAACAGAGAGGAGTTATTGGTCCACTGGCTTCAGGAAATCCTCTTTGCACACCAGGTAAATAAAATGGTTTTCAAGGACTTTGAAGTAAAGCTCCAGGATGAAACGCGGATAAAAGGCAAGGCTTTTGGCGAGGGGATAGATTCGGAGAAACACGAGCTCTCCGCCGATATAAAGGCAGTCACCTATCATAATTTGAAAGTAGAACCATCGGATGATAGATTAAAAGTAGAGATAGTATTCGATATCTAACTACTATTCAGCCACGAATGAACACAGATAAACACGAATGAAAATAGAGTGGATGCAAGATGCATGTAGAAACTTAATGTATCGCGCATCATGAATCATACATTGTCTTATTAGTGTAGATTCGTGTAAATTTGTGGCTAAAAACTAACCTAACAGTGGGGTGATGAGGCAATGACGGAAGAAATAAAGCTTGAAAAGATACATGATTATCTCTGGGAGATCCCCAAGAGCGGCGGGATGCGCGTGCCGGGAAGGGTTTACGCCAGCGAAGAGATGCTGAAGGTAATCCGGCAGGACAAATCATTAGAGCAGGTCGTTAACGTCGCCCATCTTCCCGGAATTCAAAAGTACTCCATCGCCATGCCCGATATCCATTGGGGATATGGATTCCCGATCGGCGGAATCGCCGCAGTGGATATAGAGGAAGGGGTAATCTCTCCCGGAGGGGTCGGTTATGACATCAACTGCGGCGTCAGACTCATGAGAACCAATCTGGTCGAGGAGGAGGTAAGGCCTAAGCTCAGGGAGCTGGTGACCGAGCTCTTTCACCGCATACCATCCGGAGTAGGCATTGGCGGGAAGATTAAGCTCTCCCAAAAAGACTATAAGGAGATTATCAGAAAAGGTGCGAACTGGGCAATCGAACAGGGATGGGGAGAAAAAGAGGACCTGAATAGAATCGAGGACCACGGGACATTTCCCGGTGGAGACCTGGAAGCGATAAGCAATAAGGCGCTGGAGAGAGGAAAGGACGAAATTGGGACGCTCGGCTCGGGCAATCATTTTCTGGAGGTGGATATCGTCGACCAAATATACAACCCGGCCATGGCCGATGCGTTTGGACTTTTCAAAGACCAGGTATGCGTCCTCATTCACTGCGGGTCGAGGGGATTCGGCCATCAAATTTGCACCGATTACATAGACAAGATGCTCTCATACATGAGGAGGGAAGGAATCAATCTTCCGGACAAGCAGCTTGCCTGCGCGCATATAAAGTCGAAGGAAGGGCAGGACTACCTTTCTGCCTTCGCCGCTGCCGTCAACTACGCCTGGACAAACAGACAGATCATCATGAACTTCTGCAGAGAGGCCTTTTACCGGGTGTTTCAGATAGGACCGAAGGACCTAGGGGGACAACTGGTTTACGACGTCAGCCATAATATCGCCAAGTTCGAGGAGCATAAGGTAAACGGAAAAACGAAAAAGGTATGCGTTCACCGGAAGGGAGCTACCAGGGCTCTCCCCAAGGGGCATCCGTTAATACCGGAAATCTATAAAGATGTTGGACAGCCGGTCTTCATCCCGGGGGACATGGGTAGGTTTTCCTTCGTCCTCGTAGGAACTGAGGCCACTCTCGACGAGACTTTCGGCTCTTGCTGCCATGGGGCAGGAAGGATGCTTTCCAGAAACAAAGCGCTCAAGATGGGAAAAGGCAGAAATCTTTTTGCCGAGCTTGAGGAGAAAGGTATTATTGTGATGGCCCGGGGAAAGAAAACGGTGGCCGAAGAAATGCCTGAAGCCTACAAGGAGGCAGAGGACGTGTGCGATATAGTGCACAATGCCGGAATTGCCAAGAAGGTGGCGCGGTTGAGGCCGATAGGGGTTATAAAGGGATAACTGCAGAAATCCGCCACGAATGAACACAGATAAACATGAATGAAAATTTCCAGATGCAAGACTTCGTCGTGAGCTCAGTCGAACGATACATGATGCAGGATGCATGCAAAAGCTCTCATGTATCATGAACCGTGCATAATGCATACTTTATTCAGAGAGAGCTAAGAAACACATGCTTGACCCAAAGTTTGTGAGAGAAAACCTAGACTACGTGAAAGAAAGGCTGGAGGAGCGCGGAGCCAGGATAGACTTTGACCAGTTTCTAGAGTTGGAAGAAAAAAGAAGGAAGATCATACAACAGGTGGAGGAGCTTGAGCATAAGAGGAATGCGGGCTCGAAGAGGGTAGGCGAGCTAAAAAGGCAGAGAAAAGACCGGGAAGCGGAAGAACTGCAAGTCGAGCTCAAGGCACTCTCGGATAAAATTAAAGTACTCGGTGAGACCAGAAGCCGGGTCGAGGAGGAGTTTAGGGAGTTTCTTCTGGGGGTTCCAAACATACCCCATTTATCCGTCCCCTCCGGGCGAAGTTCGGCCGATAATCAGGAGATAAAACGATGGGGAAACCCCCGGCAGTTTGATTTCCAGGTCAAAGACCATGTAGATATTGGACAGAAGCTGGATATTCTCGACCTGGAGAGGGCGGCCAAGATTACCGGAGCCAGGTTTGCGCTTTATAAAGGTCTGGGGGCCAGGCTGGAAAGGGCGCTCGCCAATTTTATGCTCGACCTTCACGTAAACGACCACGGCTACACCGAGGTGCTTCCTCCTTTCATGGCTAATAGATTCAGTTTTATCGGGACGGGCAACCTTCCCAAGTTTGAGCAGGAGTTGTTCAGGGTGGAAGAAACCGATTATTTCCTTGTTCCCACGGCGGAGGTGCCGGTGACGAATATACACCGGGACGAAATATTAAGCGAAGAAGAGCTCACCAAGAAATACGTAGCCTACACCCCTTGCTTCCGGAAGGAAGCCGGCTCTTACGGAAAGGACGTGCGGGGCATTATTAGACAGCATCAGTTTAATAAAGTGGAGCTGGTGAAATTTGCCACCCCGGAAAGCTCATACGAAGAGCTAGAATCTCTAACCGGCGACGCCGCCCGGGTGCTCGAACTCCTTGAACTCCCTTATCGAATCGTAGTGTTGTGTACCGGCGATATGGGGTTTGCCTCCGCCAAGACTTACGACATAGAGGTATGGGTTCCAAGCGAAAATACCTACCGGGAGATTTCTTCCTGCAGCAATTTTGAAGACTTTCAGGCTAGGAGGGCGAACATCAGATACCGCCCGAAGGACGGGGGCAAGCCCAGATTGGTTCACACGCTTAACGGCTCGGGGCTGGCGGTGGGAAGAACAGTCTTAGCGATATTAGAGAATTATCAAGAAGAAGACGGCTCAGTAACCATACCCAGGGTTCTCTCTCCTTATATGGGAGGTGTTGAGAAAATCTCTTCTGCTTAAGATCATCCAAGCATGGAAGAATACAAGGAATACGCCCTTGATTTAGCAAAAAGAGCGGGCTCCATTTTGCTCGGAGGATTCAAATCATCCAAACCTATTGATGACCGCTCGGTTGACCTAAGAAAGCTAGTTACCAAATACGATTTAGAGTCGGAGAAGATTATAATCGGCGGAATCAGGAGAAAATATCCGCGCCACAATATCCTCTCGGAAGAGGCCGGTCTGGTAAACAAAGGGTCAGCCTATACCTGGATTATCGACCCACTCGATGGGACCGGGAATTTCACCAGGAAGAATCCATTTTTTAGCATCTCTATAGCCCTTTCATATCAACATGAGATTGTTTTGGGGATCGTGTATGCACCTCACCTGGATGAGATGTATACGGCGGAACGGGGAAAGGGGGCTTTATTGAACGGCACACCGATCTCGGTCTCCAAGGCCGGGAGTCTAGACAAATCTTCCATTGTTTCCTGCGAGGGCTCCGACCGGAGTATCTTGAGAAGCGCAAGGCTTTATCACGGCATTAGACCCTTAGTCATGGACATGAGAAAGCTGGGCTCGGCTGCGATCGAGTCGGCTTGGGTGGCATGCGGAAGGGCAGAAGCCTACGTCGCCACGAAGATCAATCCATGGGACGTGGCCGCCGGAATAATCTTGGTAGAAGAAGCGGGGGGCAAGGTGACCGATTTTAAGGGAAGGAGATGGAACCTCAAAAAATCAGACCTGATCCTTAGCAACGGGCTGATACATGAACGGTTGCTGGGAAAAATAAATACGGCACTAAAAAGGGGAACTCATTAACCACCACGACACGAAGACACAAAGTAGAATACAAATCACAAAATAGAAGCACCAAACCTGTAGTGAGCCTGACGAACCTATCACAAACGAATCACAAATACTAAAACAATAAGGTTTGGAATTTAGAATTTTGTAATTGTTTGAATTTTGTGATTTGGTTATTTACATACTTGTCCAAAATAAGAGATTGCTTTGCTATCGCTCGCAATAACACCTCACAATAAAATCTCTTCACCTTGAGCGGAGACGAAGGGTGAGTGTCGAAGGGTTCATGGTTCGACGGAGTTTATCCTGAGTTTATCGAAGGGCTCACCATGAAGAGGTGAGTAACCTCTCTGCAAAATTCCTTCACCCTGAGCGGAGTCGAAGGGTGAGTCTCCAGGCGTATTTTATGCTGAGCAAGTCCCTCGACTTCGCTCAGTATAAACTACGACGAAGGGTAAGTAGGATTAAAAAGCTATTTCAACAATAGGATTAGGATGGCACTTGCATAGCTGACATAGAAGGGAATGACTCAATTTTAAAAAGGCGTTTTTATTTACCTGAAGGCCTTGTTTTACTAGTTTGAACCTCTGTTTTCTAATTATTTTGGACAGCAGTTGTATGTTTGGAATTTGGAATTTTAGATTTGCTTGAAATTTTTTGTTTGAGATTTGTTATCTGCTTTATTCTCCTTTTGGCTTCGCAAAATCATTGTGGCAAACTAACACCACATAGATGAATAGCTCTCGCACCATGTACGACGTAATTATCGTAGGCTCGGGGCCTGCCGGAGGGATGTGCGCCTACGAGCTATCGAATAGGGGCTTAAATGTGCTTCTCCTGGAGAAGGAGAAGCTTCCCCGATACAAGGTCTGCGCCGGTGGTTTGACCAAAAAAGCAGTTGAGCTTCTGTCCTTCGAGCTTGGGGATGTTTGTGAAAATCACACCCATGTGGTTCACCTGACGCTCAAGCACAAGCGGGGTTTTTCCAAAGCTACCTCCTTTCCCATAGTCACTATGGTGATGAGGGACGGGTTCGATAATTTGCTCATCCGGAAGTCCGCGGAAAAGGGAGCCCGTATTCAAGAGCAAACGAGAGTTACTTCCGTTGAGGAATTTGCCGACCATGTCCTGGTCAAGACGGATAAGGGAAATTTACGCTCAAAGGTGGTTGTGGGAGCAGACGGGGTTAACAGCCTGGTAGCACGCTCCTTAGGACTCCGCAAAAAAGCAAAGCTGGGAGTCGCCGTCGAGGGGGAGATGTTTCCTAACCCTGATTTATCCGACCTGACTAAATACGACCGGTCGCTTCATCTCGATTTCAACGTCATTCCCAAGGGGTATGGCTGGATATTCCCCAAAAAAGACCATCTCTCGGTCGGGGTTTTCACTACACTTCCCCGGATGAAGGACATTAAAAAGTATTTTTATCTATATCTCGCCGACAAGGGACTCAGCAAAGACTATTCATGCCGTTCCCTGATTGGGCATCAGATTCCTCTGGGCGGAAGAAACGAGATTCTGAATACGGAAAGGGGACTGCTCGTCGGAGACGCCGCCGGCCTGGCCGACCCGATAACCGGGGAGGGCATTTACTTTGCCCTGAGAAGCGGCCAGATAGCGGCGGAGGTGATAGAGACAAGCTTAGCCGGGTTTTCTTTTAACCTGGACGAATACACCGAAAAAATAAGGGATGAAATTCTCGAAGATTTTAGGTATGCCGGTTATCTGGCTAAGCTGCTCTACAATCTCAGCTTCATATCCTACAACCTGGCCAGGTGGTTAGACATAGTGAACGAAGGTTTTATAAAAGTGGTATCAGGGGAGTATTCCTACCGGGAAGCGATCAAGAGATTGTCTGGAAAGATGTTCATGGTTTGAGGGTAGACGGTCTTGTGCTTTGCCGCTATCTAGTTTCATAAACCACGGGCAACTCGATGAAGAAGGTTGCTCCTTCTCCTTCCTTGCTGTGGGCGTAAATTTCTCCGCCGTGCTCTTTTATGATCCCGTAAGACACGGAAAGCCCAAGGCCGGTCCCTTTGCCCACCGGTTTCGTGGTGAAGAAGGGATCGAATATCTTCTTTAGATGTTTCTCGGTGATGCCGGGGCCATTGTCGTGAAACGAGAGCTCTATCACGCTGCCTACGTCGGTGTTGATGCGGCTTTGTCCGTTTTTCACCCTACTCTCGATTATGAGTTGTTTTTTCCCGGCGTTTTCGGACATGGCCTGCTCTGCGTTGATTATCAGGTTTAAGAACACCTGCTGGAGCTGGTTTGGGTCTGCCATAGTGCCGGGCAGGTCTGGGTCAAATCTCTTCACCACCTCGATATTATTCTTTCTGAGGTCGTACTCGGTAAGACTCAAGGTCTTCTCCATGATTTCGTTGATAGAGGTGAACTGTTTCTCTGGGCTATGCCCCCGGGCGAATGAAAGGAGGTTCTGGATCACCTTCCGTGCCCTGTTCGCCTCGTTGTAAATCACGTCGATTGATTTCCTTAGCTGTGGGTCGAGGTTTTCCTCTCCCAGAATCATCTCGGAATAGCCCATCACCACTGCCAGCGGGTTATTAACTTCATGGGTGACCCCGGCGATCAGTTCGCCCACGGCGGCCAGTTTTGCCGACTGTATGAGTTGTTCCTGTAGGTTCTTTCTTTCGGTGATGTCGAATATGATTGCCGTGAGAATCTGGCGCCCGCCTATTCTGCAGGCAGAAAGGGAGACCTCGATCGGGAATTCCTCCCCGCTCTTTTTTAGCCCGGCTATCTCCATGGTTTTTCCCAAGAGGTTGGAGACGTCGGTCCCGAGAAAGTTCTCTAGTCCGATCTTGTAAAAGTCCTTATACCTTTCCGGGGTAAGGATGTTGAATTCTTTGTTCTCTATCTCTTCCTTTGTGTAACCAAAAAGTTCTACTGCCGAAGGGTTGAAGAGTACGATTTTACCCTCTTCGTCTATGGCGATAATTGCGGTCTTGGCGGTTTCGACGAGCGTCCTGTACCGCTCCTCGGACTCCTTAAGCGCCTGCTCCAGCCTCTTTCTCAACGTAATTTCTTCTACCACCGATACTATCCCTATCTGCTTTCCGTCCTTATCCTTGACCACCGATGTTTTTTCGTAGACCGGAAAAACCTCCCCGTTTTTTCTCATCCCCAGCCTTTCCCCTTCCCATCCCACTATGAGGATGGCCTCGTAAATCTTCTTGCTGACGCCGGATGGGTCGTCGAAGGGGTATAGAATACTGCTTTGTTTCCCCATGAGTTCTTCGAGCTCGTACCCGAATACCCTCTTATGAACGGGATTTATGTAGATGATATTTCTGTTCATGTCGGTTATGGTCACCGCGGAGTTTAAGCTTCTTACCGCCGCCGCCAGCCTTAGTATTTCTTTATCCGCTTTTCTCCGGTCGGTAATATCCCTCCCGATTATCTGGACAGCCGGTTTTCCCTCATATTCGGTTAAAACGCCGTTTACGTCCAGGACTACTTCCTCCCCATTCTTGTTCACCAGTACGACTTCGTAATTGGGGACTTCCTCTCCTTTTGCTTTCTTTTTGAGGTTCTCCATGAAAAGGTCTTTGTATCCGGGGGCGATGATGTCTACGATGTTGAAGCTGTGAAGCTCCTCCGGCTTATACGAGAGCAGGTGGGAAGCCTTTCTGTTCGCATACTTGACCCGGTGGTTCTGGATTATGAAGACTAGGTCGGGGGAATTTTCCACCAGCACCCGGTACTTTTGCTCCGACTCCTTGAGCTTCTCGGATTTCCACCTGGTGTATTCGTACAGCTTGGCGTTTTCTATGGCGATGGATGCGGTTCGAGCCAGCCCTTCCAATAGTTGGGCATCGTCGTCCGGGCCGAAATCGGCAATTTTCTTGTTACAAACCTCTATCACACCCAAGAATTCATTTTTCCTCCCGACTATGGGTACACAGACATAGGAATTAGCCCAGGGTAGGGGTTGAAAGAAAATGTCTAAACCTTCCTTGGCGCCGGGTTCATCGGAGACATAGATATTTTTATCTTTCCAGAACTCTTGGAAATTATCCATCTCTACATTCCCGGAATCGGATATGTCCTGCCAGTTCTTTCCATCCCAAAATTCCCGCATTATCACCTTATCATTCCCAAAGAGGGCGATAGCGCCGCATTCGCATCCGGTAAGAGCTAGCGCCCTTTTTACCAGTTGGCGAAGGAGCTGTTTCATGTCGAGCTGGGAGTTTATATCCTCGGTCGCGCTCAAGAGGGATTCAACCTGAGCCAGTCTTCTAATACTTTGGAGTTTTAGTTTTTGCGTCTCCAGGGCCTTGGAAATGAGCACCCTTACATATTCAAAGTTGATGGGCTTCTCCAGAATGTCATAGGCACCATCGGCTATGGCTTGGATTGCGAAATCGTCTGGGGTGCCCGGTTCGGTAAATAAAATAACTTCCGTATCGGGAGACGTGGACTTAATCTGTTTCAACACCTCTATGCCGACGTTATCGGGCAGGGAAACGTCCACTAAAACAATGTGAAAGAACCTTCTGGTAACGCTTTCAACCACATCGTGCGCTGTCTCGGCTATACTGAAATTAAGGTCTTGCCCCTTGAGATTCTGGACCAGCCCGCTGGCCAAGTCACCATCGCTAAACCCTAATAAAACTAATGGGTTTGTTTTCAAGCTTTACCTTCCTCCATCTGAAATTATAAACCAATATGGAAGATTTAACCATGTAGCGCCGGTAATGCTTATAATCGGGTAAAAACGGCCAGAAGTGGTTAAGAACAGGCTTTCCGTATAATCTTGATAGATCATCTGAGGTTAATTGTCCCTTCTCCGCTAGCTTGAATTTTAGGATTAATCCTATATCCTGAGTTAATCTAAAATCCTAAAGGAGTTGGGAAAAACCTCCGCCCCCGATAACCTCTTGGAGTTCTTAGTATATCGGTTTCCCCAGAGTTATTAATCATTATAAAAGGAGTGGCGGGGGGTAGCAATAAAAGAATAAATCATGAACTACCTGGCTCATCTATACCTGGCTGAGGACTCTGCCGACTCCATTATGGGAAATCTTCTTGGGGATTTTGTCAAAGGTCGCCTAGACGACCAGTACGGAGAAGAGATAGTCAAGGGTATAACTACCCATAGGAAGGTGGATTCTTTCACCGATTCTCATGAGTTGATTTTGTCGAGCAAAAGATTAATCAGCGCCGAGAGAAGAAGGTTCTCCGGTATCATAGTGGACCTGGGCTTCGACCATTTCTTGGCCAGGAACTGGTCTGAGTACTCGAGCGTGGATTTAGGGGTTTTTACCAAGAAAATATACGACCTGTTGAACGACCATGAAAATCTCCTTCCGGACGGGCTTAAATCTGTGGTTCACAGGATGGCCGAGGAAGATTGGCTCGGTTCGTATAAAGAGGTAGAAGGCGTTGGTAAGGCGCTTGACCGGATTGCCCGGCGGTTCAAAAGAGAGAACAATCTAACCGGTGCGGTAGAGGAGCTGGTGAAGAACTATAAAAAGTTAGAAGAGAATTTCAGGGCGTTTTTCCCCCAGTTAACTTCTTATGTGCATAACTACCGGAAAAACTACCCTATAGCCCATATCCCTAAGAATGCCTGAAACAAAAACGGTGAATCTGACTGGGGTGCTGATTGGAGTCTTAGCCTGGTTTTCGCTTGCTGTTGTCCTGGGAGCATATGGGTTCCTGGCTCTATTCCCGCCGCCGTTTCCCCAAGGTGTTCTTTTCGGTCTGGTTATAACCCTGCTTTTTCTATTCTGGAAATATCGACCTTTTCATGAGTGGATTTTGCGCTTAGATGTAAGGGCGCTGGTATTCATCCATTTAACACGTTTGGTTGGGATCTATTTCTTAGTCCTATATTCTCGTGGCCAGCTTCCCTATGCGTTTGCCGTACCGGGAGGATGGGGCGACATCACGGTGGCTGTCACCGCTCTTTTGGTAGCTATTTTCTTATCAACAGACCGGAAGGCGAGCCGGCTGGTCCTCTTCCTCTGGAACTTACTCGGCTTACTTGATATTCTTTTCGTTGTTGCCACGGCTACACGGTTGGCCTTGGCCTCCCCGGGGTCTATGATAGCGATTACCAGGCTACCACTCAGCCTTTTGCCCACTTTTCTTGTTCCTATAATTATCTTCTCTCATATCGTAATATTCGTCCGTCTGTACAAGAGTCGGAGTGGGGGTGCGGAACCCTCTCATTTTTCGAGGGTCGATGGTTTATAATTTATTCGATTCAAATCAGGGTGGTGTGTACTGCTCGGATGATTTTACTTCCCAACAATCCGACTATTAGTGGAAAACGTATATATAAGTAAAGCATCCTTGAAATAAAGCGTAAATGAATTCTCCTAGTTGCATAGGGTATATAATTAGTTGATTAATTTGGTCAAAGACCGGGGGTTATTTCCCGGAGGGTTTTCCAATTTATTGTACTTAGGTATCCAGGGATTACCAGGGTGAAAACCTCGGCCAATGATTGCAGCAATGGGTCTTTGTTTCTTACCGAAGTTAAAAAGGTATCTGGAGATAGAGCGCAGGGGTTTCGAGCAGTGCCTGAAATCCTTCGCTCCTTTATTTAACAATGCTGCGAATCATCCTCTTTTTTATCTCTCTACTACTCTCTTTTACCCCGGCCTTTCATCAGAGTTTGTTGGGCCAATGCTCGACGAAGGACTGCCAGCCTGTTCGGGAAAAGACTAAGATGCTGAAAATCCTTTCTCTCGGAGATTCTTATACCGTTGGTCAGGGGGTAGAGCGGTCGGAAAGCTGGCCGATGCAGCTCGCCTTACGGCTACAGGGTAGAAACCTCCCGGTCGATACGCCTTTAATCATCGCCGCTACCAGTTGGACCACTTCGGACCTGATGGAGGTAATCGCCAGGTCGGATATAGGGAAAGAATACGATATCGTTACCTTGTTAATCGGGGTTAATGACCAGTTTCAGGGTTATAGTGAGTACATGTATGCCTATGGTTTTGATAAACTTCTCACCGGGGCTATTGCCTTCGCCGGCGGAAGGCCGGGGAGGGTGATCGTGGTGTCGATTCCCGATTACAGCGTTACTAAATTCGGCAAAAAACACGGTTCGAATAGTACCGTGCCGGAAATCAACCGTTTTAATGAGATAAACAAAAAAATCTCGATGGAGAAGGGCGTGAATTATGTCGACATTACCGAGGTTTCCCGGAGGGCTGCCCAGGATTCAAGCCTGGTAGCGTCTGACGGTTTACATCCATCTGCCCGGATGTATGAGGAATGGGTGGAATTGATCACTCCGGTGGCGTTGAGCGCATTGCATAGGGAAAAATAAAGGATCGGGTTCTTATCTGAGTGTGTAATCTTAATTTCACAGGAATCTTAAGTTAAACTACAAAGGATTAAGTCCTGAAGAAGAAAGGAGCAGATAATTGCCTTCATTCGATGTTGTCTCCGAGGTAAATATCCATGAGGTGACCAATGCGGTCGACCAAGCTAACCGGGAGGTGGCCAATCGGTTCGATTTTAAGGGCAGCAATGCCCGGTACGAGCTTAACGAATATGTTGTGACACTCTCGGCGGAGAATGATTTTCAGTTGAGACAGATGCTCGATATCTTGCGGACTAAACTGAGCAAGCGAGGTGTGGATATTGCCTGCCTGCTCGAAGGGAAACCGGAGATATCCGGCAACCGAGCCCGTCAGAGCGTAACCCTTCGCCACGGAATAGAAGCCGATTTGGCCAGACGGATGGTCAGGATGATCAAGGATACAAAGTTAAAGGTTCAGGCCTCTATCCAAGATGAAAAGGTGCGCGTAACCGGGAAGAAGAAGGATGAGCTTCAGGAGGTAATAGCCCTATTGCGGAATTCCAACTTCGGCTTGCCGCTTCAGTTTGTTAATTTCCGTGATTGAGACCAGTGCGGTAGTTTGCTTGAGAGCACTGGCTAGCGTATAATCCAGGGGATTTCTGATTTCACTGTCTCATAAATCGACCATGGGATGGAATTTTAAATAAGGGGTTTATCGCGATGAGATTTCAAGGCACCGACAGTTACATAGCCACCAGGGATTTGGAAATCGCCGTGAACGCTTCCGTAGCTTTACAGAAGCCGCTTTTGGTAAAGGGTGAGCCAGGCACCGGTAAGACGATGCTTGCATTCGAGGTGGCCAAGGCGCTTCAAAAAAGAATCATTACCTGGCATATAAAATCTACCACCACCGCCCAGCAGGGACTCTACGAATACGATGCGGTGGCCAGGCTTAGGGACTCCCAGTTGGGCGATGAAAGGGTGAACGACATCGCCAATTACGTGAAGAAAGGAAAGCTCTGGGAGGCTTTCGAGTCCGACGAGCAGGTGGTACTGCTCATAGATGAGATCGATAAGGCGGATATCGAATTCCCCAACGACCTCCTTCTCGAACTGGATAAGATGGAGTTTTATTGCTACGAGTTAAGGAAGACCATAGAGGCGAAGCATCGTCCTATTGTCATCATCACCTCCAATAACGAGAAAGAGCTTCCCGACGCCTTTTTGAGGAGATGCTTTTTCCATTACATCAGCTTCCCGGACAGGGAAACTATGCAGGCCATCGTCAACGTGCACTATCCCAACCTGGAGAGCAAGTTGATACAAAATGCTATGGACGTGTTTTACGAGCTGAGAGAGATCAAGGGTGTAAAGAAAAAGCCCTCTACCAGCGAGCTTTTGGACTGGATAAAGCTATTGATCCTGGGCAAGATAACGGTTCATGAATTAAGTTCTGTCGACCTGACCAAGACCATTCCTCCTTACGCCGGCGCCCTGCTCAAGGATGAGCAGGACCATGAGCTTCTCAAGCGTATCCAGCAGCAGTACAGGAGACAGTATAGGTAAAACTCTTTAGCCACTGAGGCACGAAGGGAGTGGTTAACGAGTTTGCTGGTTATCGTGTTCACGGGTTTATTTTTAAACCAGTTAACCCGTAACACGGTAAACTGTAAACAGTTTTATCTTAGTGTCTTTGTGGTTTAAATAGGAAAAGAAATGTTCTTAGATTTCTTTCTTTTACTCAAGAATGACGGCCTACCGGTAACATTCAAAGAGTACCTCACCTTACTCGAGGCTCTGGATAGGGACGTGGTTGCTTACAACGTGGATGATTTTTACTATCTCTCCCGTTCCACCCTGGTCAAACACGAGCAGTTCTTGGACCGTTTTGACCGGATTTTCGGCCGGTACTTCAGGGATATAGAGACGATCGATGCCGAGGAATTTTTTAAGATTCCGGAGGAATGGCTCCGGAAAAGCATGCAGAATGCATTGACCGATGAAGAAAAAGAGATGATCAAGGCCCTGGGCGGGCTGGATAAGTTGCTAGACCGCCTGAGGGTGCTGATGAGGGAGCAGAAGAGAAAACACGAAGGAGGCAATAAGTGGATAGGCACGGGAGGCACGTCTCCATTTGGGGCTTACGGGTACAATCCCGAGGGCATCCGCATCGGACAGGATGAGAGCAGGAACAGAAGGGCGGTAAAGGTGTGGGACCGGCGCGAGTTCCGGAATCTTGATGACAGCGTCGAGCTCGACACCAGAAACATGAAGATGGCGTTGAGAAGGCTTCGAGTGCTTACCAGAGAAGGCGTCGACGAAGAGGTAGATCTGGACGAGACAATCAGGAAAACGTCCAAGAGCGCCGGAATGCTGGAGCTGGAGATGATACCGGCGAAGAAGAATAACGTGAAGGTTTTGCTTTTTCTCGACGTGGGCGGCTCTATGGATGACCACATCGAAATTTGCGCCCGGTTATTCTCCGCCGCCAAATACGAATTCAAGCATCTAGAGTATTTCTATTTTCATAATTGCATATACGAAAAGGTCTGGAAGGATAACGCCAGAAGGTGGGATGAATCCATTCCCACATTCGAGGTGCTTCACAAATACAACAGCGACTACAAGGTAATCGTAGTGGGCGATGCGTCCATGTCCCCTTATGAGCTTCTATACCAGAACGGAAGTGTAGAACACAACAACGACGAGCCCGGTTTCGTCTGGCTGGAACGGCTCAAGAACCAATACCCGGACATAGTATGGCTGAACCCGGTGCCGGAGGAGGATTGGATTTACGTCGAAACCGTTCAGATGCTGAAGAAGTTCATGGACGACCGAATGTTCCCGTTAACCCTTTCCGGCATTTCAAGGGCCATAAAGGCTCTTAAAAATAGAAAGCTGAAGTCGGAGGGGAATTGATAAAGCTTTACTATCACTCGAACTCGCGCCGTGTAGGAACATCCTACAATTCCCCGATCTTCCTTGTCATTCCCGTGAAAACGGGAATCCACCCATCTGTCATTCTCACGCAAGTGGGAATCTAGTTTTTTTCAAAAGATGGATCCCCGATTAATACACTCGGGGATGACATGTGGAGAGGACCTCCGATTGATCCCCAGTCTAGCTGGGGGATGGGGACGACAGAAAGTATAGACACCAGATAAATGCGAGAGGCAATGACAACAGTAAGTCGATCCTCAAACAAAGTTGCTATTTCCTCGAACTACATGTCATTACTGCGATCTCTTCGGTCATTCCCGCGGAAGCGGGAATCCAGTTTTTTACTACTGCCTGTTTAATTCGCAAATCATAAATTACATGTGGAAAATGGCATGTACTTTGTTTACATAATGACCAACAAAAAGAACGGCATGTTGTATATAGGGGCTACTAATGATTTAGGTAGAAGAGTCTACGAACACGAAAATGACATGACTGAAGGTTTTACAAAGAAATACGGTTTGCATAGACTCGTCTATTTTGAACAAATGGAGGATGTTTATAGTGCTATCCAGAGAGAGAAGAGATTGAAAAAATGGAACCGTCGTTGGAAGGTCGAACTGATAGAGAAGACGAATCCGGAATAGAAGGATCTATATGAAGAGTTGGTTAAATGATTATGGATCCCCGATTAATGCACTCAGGAATGACAGTAAGGAGTGGCTGCCCGATTTATCCCACGGTTAAACAGGGGGATGGGGATGACAGGTTAAAGATTGTCATTCCCGCGGAGCATGTCCTCGACCGTGATCGGGGAGCGGGAATCCAATTCATTTCCGAACTTGTCCACCTTCCCCATTAATGCTATTCTTTGATACGCTTCAACGAAGAACCTTATTGTAATTTCTGAATTACTCCAATCCAAAGAAAGAGAGGAAGCACAAATGATTAAAACGGAAAAAAAGAGGAATCCGATTCTTTTGCCCGACGTTGTCGAGCCGGTACATTACCGGCTTGAATTCAAGATAGACCTGGACAACTTTACATTTCACGGGAAGGAGGATGTGAGCATTACTATCAAAGGGCCCAGTTCCAGAATCACCCTTCATGCGGTCGACCTGGAAATTAAGAAAGCCTGGTTGATGGCCGGCGGACAGGTTATTGAGGCCGGGAAAATCACCGCAGACAAAAAGAAGGAAACGGTCACGTTTGATTTCGGTAAAAAAATACAGGGCGGAGCAAACCTGAACATAGAGTTCGAGGGGAAGCTCAACGACAAGATGCACGGCTTCTACCGTACTTCCTACAATCTGAACGGCGTTAAAAAATATGGCGCTGCCACCCAGTTCGAAGCAACCGATGCGCGCCGGGCGTTTCCATGCTGGGACGAACCGGCGAGGAAGGCGGAGTTCACCGTTTCGCTGGTTGTACCCGAGCATTTGACCGCCCTCTCCAATATGCCGGTGGTCGGTGAGGAGCCGATGGGTTCCGGCTTCAAACGGGTTACCTACGACACCACCCCCATCATGTCCACCTACCTCCTGGCATTCGTCGTTGCCGACCTTGAGTCGATCGAGTCCACGGATAGAAACGGTGTGCCGGTCAGGGTGTGGACTACCCCGGGTAAGAAAGAGCAGGGCCGATTCTCCCTCGATTGTGCACTCCATACGCTTCCCTATTTTTCCGAATGGTTTGGCATCCCCTATGCGCTTCCCAAGCTGGATATGGTCTCGCTTCCGGATTTTGCCGCCGGGGCCATGGAGAACTGGGGGCTTATAACCTACCGTGAGACGGCGATGCTGGTTGACCCGGTAAATTCCGCGGTCACTGCCAAGCAGCGCGTAGCTGAAGTCGTGGACCATGAGCTTGCCCACCAGTGGTTTGGCAACCTGGTGACTATGCAATGGTGGGACGACCTCTGGCTAAACGAGGGTTTCGCCTCTTACATGGGCCCTAAGGCCGTAGACTGCCAGTTTCCGGACTGGAATGTTTGGACGCAGTACGTTGCCGACGATTTCCTCATCGCCCTACACAAGGACAGTCTGAAAAATACCCACCCGGTGGAGGTCCCGGTCAGGAACCCCTACGAGATCAGCGAGCTATTCGATGCTATAACGTACAGGAAGGGTTCGGTGGTAAACCGCATGATCGAGCATTATCTGGGGGAAGAGGATTTCAGAAGGGGGCTCAATACCTATCTCAACCGCCATTCCTACAACAACGCCAAGACCGAGGACCTGTGGCAGGCGCTCGAAGAGGTCTCCGGAAAACCGGTTAGGGCGATCATGGCCAGCTACACAAAACAGCCCGGCTATCCGGTCGTACTCGTGAAAAGTGAAAAGCGCGGGGATGAGCAGGTGCTCAGCCTGGAGCAGAAGCGGTTCATCGTCGACGGCTCCAAAGATAGGGAAAACCTAACCTGGAAAATACCGGTAGGGGTTTTAACCTCGAATTCGGGGGACCCGGTATTCACATATATGGAAGGTCAAAGAATGGATTTCCCGCTCGGAGCCGGGGCTGATGGGTGGGTCAAGCTAAATCCGTCGCAGAGCGGGTTCTACCGGGTGCTCTACTCACCGGACCTCCTTTCAAAGCTCATCGGTGCAGTCGAATCAGGAGAGCTAGGTACGGTTGACCGACTGGGATTTCTGGATGATGTCTTTGCGCTCTCCCGTGCCGGTTACACGAAAACGTCCCAGGCGCTCAGCGTGTTAAGCGCCTACCGCAACGAAACTGACTTCAGTGTGTGGACGACCATATCCAAGAACCTGAGATATCTCAGCATCCTTCTCGCCGAGGAAGCCTGGAAGGACGCATTCAACATCTTTGCCCGGGAGCTTTTCCGGCATATCGCCCATTCAAAGGGGTGGGACAAATCGCCCGGGGACAGCCATCTTGACGTGATGTTGAGGTCGCTTGCGCTGAGAAATCTCGGCGGCTATGGGGACGAGGCCACGATCGGAGAGGCCAGGAACCGCTTCGAGAGCTATATCACCGGAGGCAGCCTGGACCCCGACCTGAAGTCTCCAGTTTATTCACTGGTTGCGGAAAACGGCGGCCAGGAGGAACTGGAAAAGCTGCTTAATCTTTATGACCGGACAGACCTCCATGAGGAGAAGAACAGAATTTTAGCGGCAATCGGGAACTTCCAGGCTGAAGAAATTCTGAGGACCGTACTGGAGTTCGCTTTCTCCGAAAAGGTACGCCCCCAGGATTTGCCCATCGCGCTCACCCACATCGGACAGAACCCCAAGGGCAGGAGCATCGCCTGGGAGTTTGTCAAAGAAAAGTGGCAGATGCTCATGGACCGTTACCATGAAGGCGGTCTTTTCCTGATTGGAAGGATTATAGAAGGTACGACCACCGCCTTTGCCACGTCCGACAAATTACGGGACGTCAACCACTTCTTCAAAACCCACAAGGTGCCGGGGGCAAAGCGCACCATAAAGCAGTCGCTCGAGACCATCAGGCTCAATATTGCCGTGCTAAAGCGCGACCGCGAGGATATAAAACAGTGGCTCATGGAGCATAGCTACGAAGCAGCCACCTGGTTCTGATTATCAGCATGAAATATTTTGCGGTTACACTTAGAGCATTCTTTGCTCGTGTAAAGCCGGAGAAGTAATCCTTACAGTAGTAGGGCCACGCTACAGCGTGCCCCTATTGTTTCTTGCGGATAAATTAGGGTATATCATCACAAGCGACCGCTACCACGTGTGTCATTCTGAGCTGCAGAGCAGCGAAGAATCTGTTAATTTAGGCCGAGATTATCACCATCAGTCCGTTATAACATGCAGGACAGGCAGTATGACTGAGTTTAGGTGGGTTTGGTTTTGGCGAGATTTTAAGAATGCCTTCCACAACCTCTGCTTCGACCCAGATGTTCTTGTCGATATTTACCTTTTTACACCAACTGCATATGGAAATAGTTTCATCGGTTCTCTCTAACTTGTAGTCGAGCAGGGAGACATATTCCCTCTCCAGCTGTTTTATAAGATGGCTGATAATCGTTATATGGTCCTTTGAGGAAGGCTGGCATTCAACATACATGTACCGGCGATAATCCGGGGAATCACATCTAAGAGGCACGGTTACTTTTTTATTTTTATTTCTTACCTTTTCAAAAATTAGCTGGTAGAGAAGTATTGTCTCGAATGCGGAAATAAACTTGAATATGTGTTTGTTAAGCACCTGGTCACGAGTTAGGAAGCCAGCATCGTTTTCGGAGGCAAAACTTAGCCACTCGTCGTCTACGTAGTTTATCCGGTTATGATTATCAATCTGTAAGACAAAAGTACGTGAACCCTCTTCCGGCGCGGCCATCGAGATATTTTACAATTAATACTTAGCGGTGACCAGAGATTGAAGGTCATCTTGCTGTCATTTTGGACAAGATGATGACAGAAATTAGGCTCCTCAAGCTTATTCCTTTTTAGGGAACGCATACCTGTCCTGAGCTCAGTCGAAGGAGAAACCTTACACTAAGCTCAGGGTGAATGGATACAAACATAATATTTAAGCAATATAAGGTGAATATCATAGTAAACCGATCTACCAAGCACAAGTGTGCGTAAATAACTCTATAAACCCGCCACCTCCGGGATCACTTCACGGCCGATAATTTCAATTGGGGTGATTTCATGGCAGTTGGGCATGCTGAAAATAAAATGCTCAATACCGATGTCCGCCAGCTCGCGGCACACGGCAATAAGGTCGGATACAGACATACCGCCGCTTCCCAGGTTGACCATGCCCAGGGCAGTGCGCTCAATCTGGTCATAAGGGCGGCCGACATCGTCACAATGGCGCTTCAACACATCCAGCCTTCTGGCCACCTCGTCTTTGCTGGCAAAAGGATGAGCGTAGAGATTACAGGCATCGGCATATTGAGCGACCAGCCGGAGTGTTTTCTTCTCACCCCAGCCACCGACCAGGATAGGCGGGTGGGGTTTTGAAAGCGGCAATGGATTGTTTATCGGCTCGGCCAGTTGGTAGTGTTTTCCCTTATATGGTTTGACCTCGCCTGACCACATTTGCTTGGCAATCTGGAGCGTTTCTTCGAGACGCTCAAGACGCTCCTTCAGCGGTGGAAAAGGAAAGCCCAACCCTACCGCCTCGCGTTCATACCAGCCGGCTCCTATGCCCAGGTAAGCACGCCCGCCCGACAGTACGTCCAGGTTTGAGACGATCTTTATCAGATGGCCGGGATGACGGTAGATGACGCCGGTTACCATAGTGCCCAGACGGGCGCGATTGGTGAACGGAGTTAGATAACTGAGTGTGGTGTAACCTTCCAGCATGGGGTCCTGGGGTGATAAGCCGTATTGCGCCATATCTAGTTGAAAGAAGTGGTCCATGGCCCAGATGCTGGCAAAACCGGCTTCATCGGCCGCTTTTCCTATCTCGGCCAGCTTCTTGCCCATGTTCTCCGGGCTGCCCGGCCAGTCAAACTGCACAATCTGTAATCCAACCTTCATGATATACCTCCTTATTCAATGTGCACCCGTTTTATTATTAAGAAAATTATTTGTATTTGTTTTTCCCTGCTCCAGGAAACGGCTACTCTAATTATCATTATCTACTATTGGTATTTTCCTTAATTTGACGGCGGAGGCAAACAGCAGGGCTTTCTTTGTGTTCCATTATCATTGCAAGCATCCAAGGGATTAGAGGTAGGAGCACGCTGCAGCGTGCCCCTACGACTTCCAGCAGAAACTTTCGGGATTGCAAAAGAGAGAAGCAATCTGGCCCATGTGTCGTAGGGGCGAACCCCGTGTTCGCCCTCAATTTGACCAGTCCCTATATTATCTGTGCGCAGTTTGCACCAGATGGAAATTAAAGGGATTGCCCTACAAATGATCCGATATCTCCTAATAACCTTCTGAAAAATGTAGCGGGCGGGTTTAGCCCTCATTATATCCTAGGGTAGAGACGACCCGTCGGGTCCTCTCTACAATTATGCGATACTGACCTATCGTGATCGTGTCGAATGAAGGATTCCGCTACAAATGTAATTTTACGCTGAACAGATTATTTCAGACTTTGATCAGAAATATTTTGGACAGGTATTGAATCAGGTCATCGTTTTTTGCCGGCTGGTTGCGGAATGCAATATATCCATCCGGCCGGATGAGGTATAGGCTCGCCTTAACCGCGCCGAAATCCCTGTGCATTTTAAAGTCCTTATCGATGTAAATAGAAACAAAATAGGGAGAATCATAGGGGTTTCCATTTTTGACTGTGACCAGGTGTGGGTCGATCAACCCTAAATAGTTGGAAACAATGTTCTTGGATATTTTTGTTAGCTCGTCGAGTTCCTGAGCGCTTGGTTTACCTCCGGTGAATAAAAGGAGTTTGTGGGTTGTCCCTTTGAGTAAGTCATATAGGTTGGCCTCGGTTCTCTTCTCCGCGCTAAGAATCTTATAATCGCCCACCCTTTCCCCAGCTTCCAAGAGGTGTGAAAAATCCTTGTTCCATCTGGCTATCCTATCCGGGTTCCATTTCTCGGATACAATCGGGCTTCCCTTGTAGTGAAACTCGACCTGAGCAATCGTGTTGGTCATCTTTTCCTGGACCTTACCCAGCCTGGTCACCAGTGGAAAGAACTTATTGCGGATAGCCTTGAGGACCGGGTTGTGTATGGCAATCATCCTGGTAGCCCTATCCGTGCGGCCGACGACCTCCTCGCCGATGCGGTGTCGTTCGTAGTTGTAGCTGTCGAGAATGCTCTCAGGGGATTTTCTCTTGAGCACAAGCGCCATCTTCCAGGCCAGGTTGTAGGCATCCTGGATCCCGGTATTCATTCCCTGGCCGCCGACCGGGCTATGGATGTGCGCTGCATCTCCGGCAATAAAAACCCGTCCTATGCTGTATCGGTTGACTATGCGGTGGTGTATCTTGAAATATGTCACCCAAACCGGATTGTCTATGGATTGGTATTCGAGCCTCCTCTCGTCGGCGAGACGTTTTACATCTTCGATGGTCGGCTCGCTTTGCTCGACCTCCTCACCTACATGAGGGAGCTCGAATATCAACCTTCCTCTGTCTCCTACGAACGGGAAATAGGCGATAGAACCTTTTGGATGAATAAAAAATGCCAGACGCTGCTCGGGGTATCGCCACTTTATGTCGCAGTCGGCAAGTAGCCAGTAATTGGGGTATGGGTCTCCTTTGAAATCCAGGTTGAGGAGGTGTCTGGTGGTGCTGTGAGCGCCGTCGCAGCCCACTAGGTAAGCGCAGTTAATCAGTTCTTCCCCTCCGTCTTTCAGTTTGACTCTTGCCACTACTCCTTCCTTTGACTGTTCGAATCCTATAAGCTCGGTCTCACGCTCCACTTCGATTCCGAACGAGTAGAGATGCTCTGCCAGTAATCTCTCCGTTATGCTCTGTGCCAGGATTAATACGAAGGGGTATTTGCTTTCTATGTGGGAGAGGTCGATTTCGGTAAGCTCCTTTCCCTCGTCGTAAAAATTTAGACCGTTACAGATATTCCCCTCTTTTAGGAAGCGTTCCACGATTCCCAGGTTCTCGAAAATCTCCATGGTGCGTGCGTGGATGCCGAATGCCTTTGACTTGTCGGAAGGAGCAGGGGCTTTGTCGATTATTCGCGGTTTTATGGCATGGCGGGCCAGCTCTCCGGCCATCATGAGCCCGACCGGCCCGGCACCTACAACCAGTACATCCGTATGGGAAGATTTGGGGTTAGTCATTACCTTCCTTCGTCATTCTCACAAACCTCGTACCCGCGTATGCGAGAATCCACATCACGGTTATTCATGAAGGCATTAATCAGGCATCAACCCTTTCTGTCATGCCTGGGGGTATTCATCCGGCACCTACTGTAGAGACGCATTGCAATGCGTCTCTACAAATATTTTCTAGCTTATCTGAGGACAAGTCTAATCCGCAATCCTCCTCATGGTCATGCCCGAATGTTCCCCGCTAAAGCTTGTATACGAAAGTATTAATCGGATAGCGTGCGGGGACAAGCTTAATCGGGGATTCACTCCGCATGTCATCCCCGTCCCCCGGTTTAACCGGGGGATCAATCGGATATCTTCCTTCAGTCTGTCATCCCCGAACGCATTAATCGGGGATCCATTTTTTAAAACACTGGATTCCCGCTTTCGCGGGAATGTCAGTTTTCTACTCCTCACTCACTATATTAAAACAGGAACTATAAAAGTACAAAACTCACTGGAAACTCAATGAAAAGTATGGATGACATTTGAAACAGTGCATCAACTAGAATAGATTCTTATGGCATACAATTACGAACGCCATACAACTATCATTCCGAATCCTGTCCTGAACTAACGTGAGGGAGCCAATATTGCCATTCCGAATGAATATGAGGAATCTTAAATCATAACTATGAAGTGTGCCCTAAAAACTAATTGCTAATTACTAAACGCTATTCCACTAAGATTTCTCCCTTTGGTCGAAATGACAGAACCCTCTTTTTGTCTCCGTTACCGCAGAACCGCCTTTGTCATTTACACCAGCCTCGGATTACCGATTCAAGTGCGCAGGAATTACCTGAACAAATCCACGGCAGGAATATCTCTTTTCATGATGGTTATGCTCTTCTTCGCGTTTTTGAGCTGGGTGGGGTATGGATGGGTAAAATCACCGCCTGATTGGTACATCATCGGCTTTAATGTCCCGGTAGTATGCTCGGTCTCCGTCATCTTGTGCCAGTTCTGGATTTACCGTT
>DATMAT010000036.1 GCA_035559815.1 Thermodesulfobacteriota bacterium | reverse complement strand
GGTATGTGATTTGGACAGCATATGCAGAGTAAACAGACAAAAGAGGGGTAACCTGGTTTTGAAAAGGAGGTTTTATCTGTCTAAAAGCCTTGTTTTACGGGGATGGATTTCTTGATACCTGATTATTTTGGACAGCAGTGGATGGATATAAAAGTTTTATGCATCATGAATCATTAATATTGCATTATTTAATTAGTGTGGATTCGTGTCCATTAGTGGCTAAAAACTTTTGCTCGGCAGTGTTAGTTTTTCTGGCCGAAGAAAGAAAGGATTATTCTTCTCCACCAGGTTCCAGCTTGCTTCCGTTGGGTCTCTGGTTTGTTTTCCTGAGCCACTTCCTCAAGGAAACTGACCACGATTCTATTAAATTCTTCAGCCCTTTCCATGAACGACAAATGTCCTGTCCCTTGAATTTCAACGAGCCGTGAATTGGGAATCTTATCCGCCAGTGCTTTTGAACTACTGGGCAGCACAATCCTATCTTCAGACCCGGTTACCACAAGGGTAGGGGCTTTTATTTGATGGACTCTATCAGAAGCATCGAATTTCATTCCGGCCATAAACTGGCGGTTCCATGCATAAAACGGTTGGGGATTGGCCAGTCTCCACTCTACAATGCGGTCAATTTGATCTTGATTAGAATCGAAGTACTCCGGGGTAAAAGCAAGAGAGAGGCCTCGGCGAATCTTCTGTTTCTCATGCGACCCGAATGAATTAACCATTGGAACGCCCCCTTTTCCACTCATCTCCAGCATAGCCGGCATTATTTCCCAGAAGCCGGAAAAGTTGTTAATGAGTGAGTTGGAAGCCCTGTGTATAATCTCTCTTCCGCTAAAACTGGTCGAGACCAGGGTAAGGCTCCTGACTATCAGCGGATGCCTTATAGCCATCTCCTGAGCAATAAAACCGCCCATGGAAACCCCGAGGACATGGGCGGATTCTATATCCAAAGCTCGGAGAAGACCCGCGGCATCATCGGCCATTATCTCTATCGTGTACTCTAAATCTGGCTTATCGGTATTCCCGACACCACGGTTATCAAAGATAATAACCTGATGTGCCCTGGAAAAATCCGGAATCTGCTTGAACCACATCCAGGTTGAGTATCCGAGCCCCTCCACAAGAAGAAGCGGCTCACCTTCTCCATGGTTTTCATAGTACACGTCTATGTCGTTTACTTTTATTTTGCCTGATTCTTGATTTTTCATTGATTTTAACCAGACGAGGGATGAACTTGTTTGTTCTCGTGCTTTTTGTCCTCTTCTCGTTTTCTTCTTTGTCTAGTTCCTCAAATACCTCTTTGGCGGCACGTATAGCATTAAGCGCAGCTGGAAACCCGGCGTAAACCGCCATCTGAATGATAATCTCTACAATCTCCTGCCGTGATACACCGACATTGAGTGCACTGCGAATATGCACTTTTAACTGCAGAGGCGCATTGCCCAATGTAATAAGTGCGGCAATTGTAGCAATCTCCCTCGACCTCAAATCTAGGCCTGGTCGGCTGTAAACATCACCAAACGGAAACTCAATTACGTAGCGAGCCAGGTCCGGATCAAGCTCCTTTAAGCGCGCTATAGCCTCTTCACCCTTCTCACCCTTAATCTCCTTAAACTTTTGTACTCCGCGTTCATATCTCTCATTATTCATTGTTGTTCTCCTTTTATCCTATTGGTAAATGGTTTTGTTTTACCCTCCCTATTTCTAATCGTTGCTACTACTGAATACATCTCGTTCTTTAAGCCTGTTTGAATCACTTCTTAATTCAACTTGACCGAATTTTCACTATGTTTAATACTCGAACTTCGAGACCAACAAACCAAAAAGATACACCACCTCTTTTTCATTCATTAATCGATTAAAAACCTTTGCATATGTTAGCGATATTTAGAAGCCAGCCATTTTTATAATCAGTTTAAAGATCAATTATGGATTGTGCTTTGGTTAGAGGGTTGCCCAACTGGATGTTGGGTGATCGCTCCATTGGCCTTAGCTTCTATAAGAGTAAGAAGTCTGCCTTTCAATTCTTCATCCGGAAGGCAAACTTCGGGAAGTATGAATCCTAAAAGAGCAATCTGTAGAAAATATTCTACATTTGCGTTGAGAAGATCGGGCGGACACGCTTCGCCATACTGTTTATTCAAATTCCAATAAATCATGCTTTTTATTTCCTCGGCGGCTTCTGAAACGCTCATCTCAGTCCCCTTCTGCTGTTTCAGCCAAACCCCAAGGTTAAAAGCCATGGCGATTGATTCTTTGAGACCCTGTGCCTGAATATTCCTTTGCATAATACACCTCCTATTTCTCTCCCCGTATCACTATGCTACCAGATTGCAGCCACGAGTCCTCAGCGGATAAATACTAAACCGTCTTGACTCTCTCGAAAAGCGCAGTTGAATTTCTCACCCAACCGCGCTCCCATACAATTTAAGCTCTGAACAGTTTTAGATAATCGTCAACCAGTGAGAAAGCCTTCTCCGCATTCTTGTGTGCAAGATTCAAAGTATCCTTAGCAAACTTATCGGAGACTTTCTTAACTGTCGCCACGTAGTCTTTCTGAATGGCCAAAAAGCGGTCAGCGGTATCCGAATTTGTAAAGACTCCGAACTCCTTCGGGAGCTTCTCGTATACTTCCTTTCCAGCCTTGATATACTCCTGCTGTATACCAAACCACTGTTCGAGCTGACTATCCAGTACCTTCAGATTCTCAGTCCAGAGTGAAAAATATAAATCCACTCCATTTAAATAATTTTCTTTCACCATACCGGTAATTCCTTTTACGGTATCCGTGAAATCCTTAACCTTGAAAGCTTCTTTGGTCTCGGCCATTTTTGTACCCTCCAATTGATTTAAACTTAATTACAATATAATTTCATGTTTATTGTTTGTCAAGGACTTTCTTCGCAATTGCGAAATAAAATGTGCCTTTATTACCTTGAATTAATTGATATTATCACAATAATGTCAAATATTCATACGCAGTTGCAAACATTATAACGGAATTACGTCTTCATGTATTTAGAAAGATTTTTATAGTGAAATTAGCTCCGATTTAATGTCTATTAGAGAAGGCAAGTTACAATAACGCTGAAGAGTATCCGCATGACGTTGGTTCATAAATAGCTATCCGAGGTAGTAGAGCTTTTGGGGCTTGTTTACTCGAAATAGTTTCAACCGGATGGTGTAGAAACGTTTTAAGAAACGTTTTAAGGTTGACTTTTAAGCTGCCTTATTTTATTTTAAATGGTCATAAAAATTAAGCGAGAGAGAGGTGTTACAAATGGATTGGGGAATGAAAAATCGTATGGCCAGAATCATAAAACCGGAGACTGGCCGCGCCGTAATGCTGGCCGTAGACCACGGATATTTTCTTGGGCCCACAAACAGATTGGAAGTGCCCCGTAAGACCATAGAACCACTTATGCCCTATGCCGATACCCTTATGCTCACCAGGGGTGTATTACGCACATCCGTTGACCCAGATTCCGGGGCAAATGTAGTACTGAGGGTATCTGGCGGTGTTAGCATTATCGGCCCAACACTTTCAGACGAGGGTATCACTACATCAATTAAAGACGCTATAAGACTTAATGTTGCCGGTGTTGGCCTATCCGTTTTCATCGGAACGGAGCACGAGCGCCAGACCCTGCTCAGCCTAGCCGAGCTCGTCAACCAGGGTGAGGAATACGGTATCCCGGTTTTAGCCATAACTGCCGTGGGGAGGGAGCTTGAAAAGAGGGATGCCCGTTTCCTCTCTCTATGTTGCCGTATATGCGCGGAGCTGGGAGCGCATATAGTTAAGACTTATTACTGCGAGGATTTTGAAAAGGTGACCGAAAGCTGCCCAGTTCCGATAGTAATTGCCGGCGGGCCCAAGCTAGCTACGGAGCTCGACGCTTTAGAGATGGCCTACAGTGCTGTCCAGCAGGGCGCAGTCGGGGTGGACATGGGGAGGAACATCTGGCAGTCCGATCATCCCGTTCCCATGATCGCTGCTATCCGCGCTATTGTTCATGAAAACTACACTCCTAAACAGGCCCATGAGCTATTCACAATGCTTAGGGAGGAGGAGACCAAGAGGGCAGCCAGCGGATAGCCTATCGAAGCTTCCGACTATAATTTTAATCGGCCACAAATGAACAGGAATAAGCACAAATTATAGTATTCGTGAAAATTAGTGTTAATTCGTGGCTAAACCTAAAACTCATAACTTCACTAACAATATGCGCGTAGCAATGTATTACAACAACCGGGACGTGCGGGTTGAGGAATTGCCGATACCTAAAATCGGTCCCGGCGAGATACTTATTCGCGTCGAGGCAAGCGGGGTATGCGGAAGCGACGTGATGGAGTGGTACCGCCTTCCCAAGGCCCCTCTGGTATTGGGGCATGAGGTCGCCGGCGAGGTAGTGGAGGTAGGAGAAGATGTCCGCAAATTCAAAAAAGGAGACAGGGTTATCGCCACTCATCATGTCCCATGCAACACCTGCTACTTCTGCTTGAGGGGAAACCATTCGGCTTGCAATACCCTTCGGACTACCCATTTTGACCCCGGTGGATTCTCCGAGTACATCCGTGTTCCAGCTATAAATGTTGATCGCGGGGTATTCGTATTGCCAGACGAAGTCTCTTACGAGGAAGGTTCTTTCGTCGAACCGCTCGGCTGTGCAATACGCGGGCAGAGAATGGCCAGATTTGAAATGGGGAGCAGTGTACTGGTTATGGGAAGCGGTATTACTGGATTACTTCATATTCAACTGGCATGTGCGCAGGGTGCAGGCCGGGTTATGGCAACGGATATCAATGAATACAGGCTAAAAGCGGCGCTTCGCTTTGGCGCCGAGGCGGCCATTCAGGCCAATGAGAATGTAGCAAAACAACTCTGCGAAATCAACGAAGGAAGGCTGGCGGACATGGTAATCGTCTGCACCGGCTCGACATCGGCTATCGAGCAGGCATTAACTTTAGTGGAAAAAGGCGGGACCATCCTCTTTTTTGCCCCAACCGATCCGGATGTGAAGATTCCCCTTCCCTTTAACGAAGTCTGGTGGAATGGTATTACTATGACCAGTTCTTACGCCGCGGCCCCCGCCGACCTTGCCCTGGCCGTAGAGCTTATCCGGGCAGGGCGGGTGAACGTAAAAGATATGGTCACGCATCGGCTCCCTCTGGCCGAAACCGGCAGAGCCTTCCAGATGGTTGTAGAGGCAAAGGATTCCATCAAGGTGATTATCGAACCGCAGAGGCGAGTATAATTATCTTGATAATTCACAAGAGGTGATAACTTCAGTTTTTCTCAGCTTTTGTTTATGATTTGGCACCTTGACAAAAATTCTTATGATATATTATAGTTTATAAGGAGGAGATAATGACAAAGAGATATTTCATTGGTCACAGGGCGACATCTGCCGCTGTAAGTAAAGCTATGAAAAGGCTATATATCCCTTCTGGCGTAACAAAAACAACAACTGTATCCTCTAAGACTGCCCATTCAATTAAAACTACTTCAATAAATGGTGTTCGCGAACGAAAGAAGTCCGCAGCATAATGATACTATTTATCCCTATTGATTCGTTTACTTCAAATTACTATAGCATTATTTAGTCTCCCGATTCATAATGGGTCTGTATACTGCTAACGACAGACTTCGCAGAGCAACAATTCCCGACAAGCTTGGCCTTTCAAAAGAACCGTTTCGAACGGATTGGCGAAGGGATTATGCAAGGATAATACACTCAGCGTCATTTAGGAGATTGCAGGGAAAGACACAGCTTTTTCCATATTTTGAATCCGATTTTTTTAGAAATAGATTAACCCACTCACTTGAGGTCGCTCAAATAGCTAAATCTATAGCAATTAGAATTAACAATACAGTTCCATTCTTTAAGGACCCTGAATTTAATATTGAACCGGATATTCCCGAAATCGCTGGGCTTGCCCATGACTTAGGCCACCCTCCATTTGGTCATAATGGTGAAAAAGCACTCGATGATTGCATGAAGCCTTATGGCGGATTTGAAGGTAACGCCCAAACTTTCAGGATTTTGACAAAAATAGAAAAGCGTCAGAAAGAATCAAATTCATCTGATTATGGAATTGATAAAAAGGGTAATGATCGTAGACTGGGGCTAAATTTAACATATCGGACTTTGGCTGCTGTATTAAAATATGATAAAGCAATTCCAAAAAAAAGAAAAAAAGATAATGAAATCGTTAAGGGTTATTATCACTCAGAAGCACATATAGTTCACCAAATTAAATCGCACGTTTGTGGTACAAATGAATTTAAAGGCGATTTTAAAACAATCGAATGCCAGATTATGGATATAGCCGATGATATTGCATATTCTACTTATGATTTAGAAGATGCGTTTAAAGCAGGTTTTATAAATCCGTTAAATATGATCGGTATCGATGACGAACTAGCAGACCAAGTTACAGATAAGGTTTCTCATGCTATAAACTCCAGATTCACTAAACAAGAGCTGAAAGACACTTTATATCAGATTTTTGAAGGAATATTTGATGGGGTTGTCAAACAAACAAAGAAATTCGTTAAACTCAACAATCATAAAAGTTTCATGCCATTAATTACCGGGTCTTTTAATGCGACATTAGATTTAATATCCGATGGATACTTACGTAGTAGTTTTTCATCTGCGCTAATTGAGTCATTTCTCCAAGGGATTAGAGTAGAGGTAGATAACAAGTATCCGGTTTTGTCTAAAGTAAGCTTAGAATTTGAAAAGCTCGTTCAGGTCGAAGCCTTAAAGCAATTGACATACGCTTGTTTAATAAACTCATCCAAATTAAAAGTAGCTGAATATCGAGGCTATGAAATTGTAAAGACGATTTTTGAACTATTATCGAATGAAAAACAGCTCGGTTATAAATTAATGCCAGAGGATTATCAGGCTCTTTATAACTCATTTATTAAAAAGAGCGATAGGATGCGTGTTATTTGTGACTTTATTGCTGGGATGACTGACAGATATGTCTTAGAATTTTATGGCAGATTAAAATCTGAAAACCCTCAGACAATATTTAAACCCTTATAACTAATTTAATCTTCGGCGGTGAAATGCGTGTATGCTCTATATCCCAAAATATTAGGGTACTCTCCTGATCGGGATAAGAGAAACTAGCCCATGACTCAAAACAACCAACCAATCGGCATAATCGGGTCGATGGATGCGGAGATTGAAGAGTATATGAAAGAGGCGATGGATTGCCGGACTAGGCATTGGAACGATTTTATTTTTAATGAGGTTAAATTGTTCGGCAAAGATGCGGTAATCGTCAAATCCGGCGTGGGTAAGGTGTTTGCCGCCATGGTTTGTGAGAGGTTGATCGACGAGTACAATCCGCAAGCAATCATCTTCACCGGTGTTGCCGGTGCTTTGAACCGGGACTTAGAAATCGGAGACGTGGTCATAAGTAAGGACTGCATTCAACATGACATCGATGTTCAAGCGCTCGGTTTTTCCCGTGGGGCTATTCCTTATACGGAATATAGGGTATTCACCGCCGATGAAAGATTAAGGAAGCTGGCTCTATCGGCTGAGCTTGAACATAATAAAATCATTGAGGGCAGGATTCTAACTGGAGATCAATTCCTGACGAAGAAGGAAACGGCCGATCATAAATACCTGATAGAGGAATTAAAAGGTGATGCCATTGAAATGGAAGGCGGGGCTATTGCTCAAGTTTGTACCTTGAACAGAATCCCTTTTCTGATCGTGAGAACCGTCTCCGATAAAGCCGACGGGACTGCGGTAGAAGATTTTAATAGGTTTTTACCTGTCGTAGCAAAAAATTCGCTTACAGTTGTAAAAACGATTCTCCAACACCTGTAATTTTAGAGCATTTTATCACCGAATTTTCCATCAGATTATTTTTCTTGCCTAGATAGACTAGTATTTGATTATAACAAAGCCGAGAACTAGAATAGTACTATTGAACCTACTTCTCAAACTATTTAGACTCTCCCGATAAACATGAGAGAAGCGGTAGAAGTGGCCATCCCCATACCAAATGTAGTCCGGGTAGGCTCGCTACAGACGGAGACCTTTCATTATTCAGCCCCTCCCCATCTTGAGGATGGCGTTGAAATAGGCAAGCGGGTTCTGGTTCCTTTCAAGAATAGAGAAGCTCTCGGTTTCATTGTCGGATTCGGAAAGCCGCCGGAAGGAGTAATCCTCAAGGATATAAAAGACATAGTGGATGAAGAGCCTCTCTTTGATGTAAAGAGGCTAGAGTTTCTGAAATGGGTCGCAGATTATTATTTAACCTCTCTTGGTGTTGTGCTAAAAGCTGCCCATCCCGGAGGTCTGGGAGTAAGCCTGAGAAGATTGATCAAGATTACCAAGGAAGGAGAAAACCTTCTTCACAAAGACAAACTGAACGAGCAAGAAAAATTCATCCTGAAGACCTTATCCCACGCCGATGGGCTCACCACTAATAAACTCCTCAATATTGTGGATGGTGCGACGTACCAGCAACTTAACTCGCTCCGACGAAGAGGCCTAATAGAGTTTGATTACCAGATCCGTTCAAATCCCCGGATAAAACATGAAAAGATAATCGTCGCTCAAGGAAACGCCGGCTTGGACCGCAAATTCAAGAGAAAAAGTAAATCCAAGGAAGAAATCCTTGACTTCGTACTTAGTCACGGTAGGGTGCCTTATTCCCACATTCGGGCAATATTCGGAAACGTAAGCCGTCATATCAAGCGGCTTCAGGAAAAAGGGTTTATCAAAGTGGAAGAGGAAGAGGTTTCTCGTGATCCTTTTTCACACATTCCTTTCTCCCGGGACATCCCTCCGAATTTCACTCCCGACCAGGAGGTTGCCTTCCGTAAAATAACCGAGGCCGTAGAAAAAAGGAGGTTCTCGCCGTTTCTTCTACACGGGGTCACCGGAAGCGGAAAGACCGAGGTTTACCTTCGCGCCATAAACGAGGTTGTAAAACAAGGACGAGAGGCCATAGTGCTCGTTCCGGAGATCTCGCTGACCCCTCAACTGGTGAAAAGATTCCGGAGCCGGTTCGGAAAGAAGGTTGCGGTAATACACAGCGCGCTAAGCGACGGGGAAAGATTCGATGCTTGGCGAATGGCGGGAAGAGGAGAGGTGAAAATAATCATAGGAGCCAGGTCGGCAATATTCGCCCCATTCAAGAATATAGGAATGATTGTAGTCGATGAAGAGCATGAGCCTTCTTATAAACAGGAGGAGTCACCTTGTTACAATGCCCGGGACCTGTCTTTAGTGCTGGGGAAAATGGCTAATGCCGTCGTTATTCTCGGATCGGCGACGCCGTCGGTCGAATCCTATGCCAACGCCCTAAAGGAAAAATTTACCTACCTTTCCCTACCGCTACGAGTGGAAGACCGTTCACTTCCCGATGTTGAAGTGGTGGATATGAGAAAAGAAAAGAGCGGTATATTCTCTAAAGAACTAGAGGAAGCGATTGTAGAAAATTTTAACCGGAACAAGCAAACTATTCTCTTTTTGAACAGGCGCGGGTTTTCCACCCTCATTATCTGCCCGGCCTGTGGGGATATGCTCAAGTGCCCCAACTGCAGCATATCACTTACCTACCACATCAAAGAAGACTCCATAATGTGTCATTACTGCGGCATAACCGAGGGCTTCTTCAAGAGCTGCAGAAATTGCGGCTCGAGTTTAAGAAGATTGGGCGTTGGCACTCAAAGAATAGAGGAAGAGGTTAAAAGGATTCTTCCCCAGGCGCGGATTGCCCGGATGGACCGGGACGCAATAACCGGGAAACAAAAACTTCTAAAACTTTATGAACGACTCGAAAAAGGGGAAATAGACATTCTCATCGGAACCCAAATGGTGGCCAAGGGGCACGACCTTCCCGGGGTAACGCTTGTGGGGGTAATCTCTGCCGACCTCTCTTTGGGAATCCCCGACTTTCGGGCTGGAGAGAGGACATTTCAACTGGTTACGCAGGTAGCCGGAAGAGCCGGGAGGGGTGAGGAATTGGGAAGGGTTATTGTCCAGACCTATAACCCAGAGCATCCCGGCATTAAATTTGCCATAGAGCAGGATAGCGTCGGTTTTTTGAATGAAGAGCTGAAACTTCGGGAAGAGTTGGATTACCCACCCTTTTCCCGGCTCATCAACATCAGCTTTCAGGGTAATATCGAATCGGAGACGGCAGCCCTGGCCAAAAAAACAGGAGAAACTGCACGAAAACTAGTGTCAAAACTACCCATCGGCACTATAGAGGTCATCGGGCCTTCACCTTCCCCTATTTATAAGATCAGAAACCTATACCGGTGGCAGATGCTTTTAAAGGCCTCAAACCTAAACACACTTCACAAATTCTCAAAGCAGCTAAAAGCTATACTTTCGAAGAACACGGGCAGGGTCAAAGTCTCAATAGACGTAGACCCGATAAGTTTTATGTAGTGTTTTAATGAACATATAGGCTAAGGGTTTTTCTCACGTTAGAATCAGGCTTTTTCTCCCCAATCCACAAGGGTTTACCCGATTGTTATTTTCCGGCCAACCATTTATAAACCGATTGGATAGCTCTACGCGTGACTATTCTTTTTACGAGAGAGAACTGCAAACCGCTATGGCATCGCAAGAGAGGAGGGGAATAAGACGATGAAGAAAGAATCGTACTAATTTGTACTCATTTTAGATACTCCGCTGTTAATAGAACCGGGAAGAACTCTTTCAGTCTCGATAAGGTATTACTAGGTTTGCTTCTTATATTTTCACTGGAATCGTGCAGCTCCGGCGGTTCCTGCAAGGATAGCATTACAGTCCCGGAGATGAGAGGGTTGACCCAAATGGAAAGGGAATGGTGGAAGGAGACGGTGGATTGCTTATTCAACCATGGCAAGATCTCAGAAGAGGACCGGGGCAATCTGATAGAGCCCACCATTTTCGTCACGGCGGAAGATAGTTTTGAATGTATGGGCGGGACTGCCGCGTTCTCCGATGGGTGTGACCTGTATTTCTCAGACTGGGTTTTTGACAATCCGGATATGGCGTTTGTGTTTAAACATGAGTTTACCCACTGTATAGAAAGCCAGGTTAAGGGCTATACCAGTCACAATTCGGATTGGTGGTTTACTAACGGGGCCGGGTTGAGGGCATCCATATGTCAATAAGAGATAGACAAAATAACGACGAACCCAAGATATTTAAAGGGTTACTGTGGGCGACCGGACTGTCCTCGTTAATATATCTGCTAATCCTTTATCTGATATTCAGGTGATTGAACCGTATACTCTTAGGGAATAGCAATATTAAAATTTGCCGGCCAATATATCCCATATTAATTAAGCCTAGAAGAAAGCCGGGATGTTTTCTTCCTTACATAGTTTCCTACTGAACATTTCTTAATTCCGTAAAACCGGAAACCAAAATTCAACGTATATTAGCACGAACCCGAAACTAGGGTGATTTGATAGGAGGAACGACGAATGAGAGATTTTACCCAGCTTTATATCGTGACCGCCTTGCTGTGGTTCTTCATGGTGTTGAATGCCCTGGCAGCGGAAACCACTACCTTTAAAGTGCAAATTGAGAACATATCCAGTCCAGATGGACAGACGGCATCCGACGGCAGTAAATGGCCTTTTGCACTGTCTCCCGGTATCTGGGTGGTGCACGGTAAGGATGTAAGGCTCTTTACCACCGACAAGAAAGATACCGGTATGGGCCTCGAGGCTCAGGCTGAAGACGGCAACCCGGCGATGCTGGCAAAATCGCTAGGAGGACAGGAGGGTGTGATGTTCTTCGGCGTATTTAACACCCCAGTTGGGGCGGACAAACCAGGCCCAATCACCCCGGGCGGGTCATACGTATTCACCTTTCCAGCAACACCGGGAGCAAGGTTGTCTTTTGCATTAATGTTTGGGCAATCAAACGACCTATTCTACTCGCCGAAGGAAGAGGGCATTAAGCTCTTCAACGAAGACGGCACGCCGGCCAGTGGAGATATCACCTCTAAGATTATTCTCTGGGATGCCGGTACAGAGGTAAACCAGGAGCCGGGTATTGGCCCTGACCAAGCACCGCGCCAGAATGCTCCTAACACCGGCACAAGCGAGGGCAAAACCGTTCGCGCTATAAAAGACGTAAAAGACGGCTTTGCTTATCCAAAAGTAAAAGACGTAATGCGGGTGACCATTACCCCGGTCAGTGTCCCGGTGCAGTGAATTACCAGTCAGATGAAAAATCAGCAATTAGTTGAATAACAACAAATCATAAAATCAAGAATAGGAACAGGAGGTCTTAACGATGAAACGATCGACTTTAATAATACTGGCTTTAATAGTAATTGGAGTGGCCTGGTATCTCTTTCGTCCGGAGCGGATTTTAATCAATCAGACCGTAAACGAAGAGTTTCCGGCGGGTACTTCGGCAGAGAGTGTTAAATCGGGTGACTCAGCTACGGTATTGGTCAGCGGCAACTTCCATGGTGTAGCGCACGAGACGAAGGGCGTTGCCACCATATACGAACTGCCCGGTGGAAAGAAGGTATTAAGATTCAGCGAGTTTGAGACTTCAAACGGCCCGGATGTCCAGGTTTATCTGGTAGCCGCCGATGACGCCAACGACAGCGAGACGGTGACCAATGCCGGGTTTATCCACATAGGCGCGCTCAAGGGCAACATAGGGGATCAAAACTACGATTTGCCAGCGGATGTTAACCTTGATAAATACAAGGCGGTTACAGTTTGGTGCCGCCGTTTCGGTGTCAACTTCGGCACTGCACCCCTAACTCCTCATCAGGGTATGAGTTCAAGAGTAAATTGATTTTGGTTATACGTGGAATGCACGAAGCATGTTTACAATCAACTCTGTAAAGATGTATCCTGAATCATGCATCGGGACTAGGGAGGATAGATAAATGCCTGACGAGAAACAATTTGACGTAATCATAATCGGGACAGGAGCGGGGGGAGGGACCCTCGCTCATGCCCTGGCGCCATCGGGTAAGCGCATACTACTCCTTGAGCGCGGCGATTATGTCCCCCGGGAGAAAGACAACTGGGACCCTCGTGCTGTCAATGTCGACGGCAAATACCAGACCAAGGAGGTCTGGCGTGATAAAGACGGCAAGCCGCTTCATCCCCACACCAACTATTACGTAGGCGGCAATACTAAATTTTACGGTGCGGCGCTCTTTCGTCTTCGTAAGGAGGACTTCGGCGAAATTCCACATTACGGAGGCATCTCCCCAGCCTGGCCCATTAGCTACGAAGACCTGGAGCCTTATTACACTAAAGCGGAGCAGTTATACCATGTGCACGGGGAAAGAGGGGTTGACCCGACGGAGCCGCCTGCAAGCACACCTTACTTCTACCCCCCGGTGAGTCATGAGCCCCGTATTCAGCAATTGAGCGACGACTGGGAGAGCCTAGGCCATAAGCCTTTTCACACACCCCTTGGAGTAATGCTTGACGAAAAGAACATACACAAGAGCCGCTGCATACGTTGCAACACCTGTGACGGCTTCCCCTGCCTGGTACATGCAAAGTCTGATGCCCAGGTGCTCTGCGTTGACCCTGCTCTTGAGAATCCTAATGTTACACTGCTTACGAACGCCTTTGTCCACCGTCTTGAGACCAGTGCTTCCGGTTGCGAGGTGACTAAGGTGCAAGTCAAGCGTGACGGTGTGAATGAAACCTACTCTGCAGATATTGTGGTCGTTTCTTGCGGCGCCATAAACTCGGCCGCACTGCTCCTGCGCTCGGCCAACGACAAGCATCCGAACGGCTTGGCAAACAGCTCGGACGTCGTGGGAAGGCATTACATGGGCCATATCAATTCGGTGCTCATGGCATTATCCAAGTGCCCTAACCCTACTATCTTTCAGAAGACGCTCTCACTGAACGATTTCTATTTCGGTTCTAAAGAATGGGAATATCCAATGGGCCATATCTCCTTTGTCGGAAAGCTCGATGCAATAACACTAAAGGCCGGAGCACCGGCTCTAGCGCCGGGCTGGACACTCGAGCTGATGGCTACCCACTCGCTCGACTTCTGGCTTACATCCGAAGACCTGCCGGACCCGGATAATCGCGTCACACTAGATAAGGAGGGGAACATCGTTCTTTCATACAAACCTAACAACGAAGAAGGGCATAAGCGCCTGATAGAGAAGCTCAAGGACTTGATGAAGCAGCAGAGAAAGTGCTCGGTTCACGGGCACGAATGTCACCAGGGATTGTTCGCACGAAACCTTTTCATCGGCCAGAGGATTCCCCTGGCCGGCGTGGCGCATCAGAACGGAACCATAAGGTTTGGCAAAGACCCGAAGACCTCGGCTCTAGACCCTAACTGCAAGGCTCATGATGTGGATAATCTCTACGTGGTAGACGCCAGTTTTTTCCCCTCGTGCGGGGCGGTCAACCCGGGCTTGACCATAATGGCGAATGCGCTACGCGTCGGCGATCATCTTCTGGAGAGATTGGGATAAAGTCAACTTTCCGTTCATCCTTCGACCGAGCTCAGGACGAACGGAAATTTCTTATTTACCCATTCATGCTGAGTCCTTCGATAGACTCAGGACAGGGCTAGTCGAAGCATGAAAAATTTTTTAGCTACTATTCTAAATGGAGGGCTAGGATTAATAAACCAGATAGGGAGATGCTTGAATCAATTGACATGAAAACCCAAGTGCGTGTAAATATGGAAAAAGAGTTTGTATCAACACTCCGCTTCATACCTTCATGTACCATCTTTACAATCTGCCTCTTGCTACTCCTAGGCTTATGGGCACAAACATCCCAGACCCAGCAAGTTTCTCCCTCGCCAGTTCGAGTTAAAACAGTCGACGTTATCGGTATGACCGTTTCCGACATCGATCGCGCTGTTGATTTCTATTCGAATGTCCTATCCTTCGAGAAGATATCGGATGTAGAGGTTTGGGGAACGGACTATGAGCATCTTCAGGGAATCTTCGGACTGCGGATGAGGGTGGTTCGCATGGGACTCGGTGATGAATTCATTGAGTTGACCGAATATATCACCCCTAAGGGTAGGCCGATTCCCGCTGACTTTCGCTCCAACGACCGCTGGTTTCAGCACATTGCCATAGTGGTCAGCGACATGGATAAAGCCTACCAGCATCTTCGTAAACACAAGGTGCAGCATGCCTCCACCGCTCCCCAGCGCATCCCGGATTGGAATACGGCCGCAGCGGGGATAAGGGCTTTTTATTTCCGGGACCCGGACGGGCATCATCTGGAGGTAATTTATTTTCCGACGGGTAAGGGCAATCCTAAGTGGCAGGGTCGGGGAGATAAACTGTTTCTGGGAATAGATCATACGGCGATTGTAGTAGGCGATACGGAGACCAGCCTCAAGTTCTATCGGGACTCATTGGGGATGAAAGTCTCCGGTGAGAGTGAAAACTACGGGACCGAGCAGGAACATCTGAACAACGTATTTGGGGCGCGTCTGCGCATCACGGCTATCAAGTCTCCATCAGGTCCTGGAATCGAATTTTTGGAATACTTAACGCCGAGAGATGGCCGTCCATATCCGTTAGATGCGCGAGCGAACGACCTTATACACTGGCAAACGACTCTCATAGTTGACGATGCAGAAGAGGCTGCCAAGGGATTATTGGGAAAGGGTTACGTATTTATCTCTCCTGGAGCCGTTCCAGTCCCCGAGACGAAGCTTGGATTTAAGAAAGGTTTCCTGGTTCGCGACCCGGACGGACATGTGATGAATGTGGTAGAGAAGTAATCTGGGACAAGAATGTTAATTCATAGAGGGCATGGATTAAAAGGTATAAAAGCCATATCGAGAAGTTACTAAACATTTTCTCCTTTATCTCTGTGTTCTCTGTGGCCAAAATTTTTTGATTAGGAGTTAATCATGGATACAAACCGACCACTTTTTATACCCGTAATTCTCGGGACGCCGCGGCAGGGGCGTATGAGTGAAAATGTAGCCCAGTTTATGGTGGAGGAGGTTGCAAAGAGAGAGGGTGTAGAAACTGAATTGATTGACGTAAGGAATATACCTTTGCCGACGACGGGCGCCGGAGAGGATATAAAGGACCCCAAGTTCTCCGCTTCTATGATGCGGGCGGATGCCCTGGTCATAGTTTCACCGGAATATAATCATGGCTATCCGGGACTGCTCAAACACGCGCTCGATACGAACCTGAAAGAGTATATTCACAAAGCGGTCGGGATCTGCGGGGTCTCTGCGGGTCCCTTTGGCGGCACGCGGGTGATACAAGGCCTGCTGCCGGTGATGAGGGAGCTGGGATTGGTGACTATATTCTGGGATGTCAATTTCTCCAGTGTGCAAAATGCCTTTGACTCATCCGGCAAGCTCCTCGACCAAGCTTATATAAAGCGCGCAGATAAGTTTCTCAAGGAACTCATATGGATGGCAAAGGTTTTGAAATATGGAAGGGAAAACGTGGCCCTGGAATAATTCGGATTTCTGAATTCGGATTTCGGATTGAGTTAAAAAATCTATTCCGCAATCAGCATTCCGAAATCCAAAATTGAATAAGGAGGTCATATGCCAAAACAAAAGATGAAGTGTCCGGGGTGCGGCTCGGAAATGAATCATCATGCTGAGAAGATTGATTACTCTACAGCCTTAGCTGACCCGAGTGCCCTCGATCCGGAGTTTGGCGGAGTGGTAGAGGAGGTTCACACCTGCCCCCAGTGTGGGGAAGTGGAGACTCGGAGGACAAAATGATATAGCCGCAGAGCGCACCGAGTTCGCACAAAAAGTCTTTTGTCTTTGGTCGATAGCTTTTAGACTTTCTTACCGAATAACTAACGACCAACGACTAACGACTAACGACTAATTCTGTGACCTCTGTGGCTAAAGTTTTACATGAGGGGATTGATAGGAATATGCCAAAGGATAAAGGAAACGCATTAAAAAGACCTCGGACGTAGCTCGATGAGTACGATGCAAATAGCGGTTTTTCCCTGGGATATGGAAAGGAGCCTCGGATTGGGTGATTTTATAATGTCGTTCATACTTCTCTCAAAAGAGCGAGGGGTTAAATGTAGTCCCACGTCGACTGGAGCTATAATCGAAGGGGATAGGGAAATCCTTCTAGAAATTCTCGATGAACTAAATAACACCTCGTTCAGCAAAGTAGCTAGAAAAGTGGCGATCACTGTGAATTTTGACGAGAATGCCGAGAAGTCTTTACTGCAGACTAAAGATCGGTTCTTAGACGAGGATTCGGTAAATCTTCATATCTCCGAGAGTAAAAATAACAAGGAAAAATCCGACAAAAGGATGTTGCACGACATGGTGGTAAAGAGGCTGGAAAGATATATTAACGATGACGAGGAGTTTTTAGGATAGTTATCTTATGTAATGCATCCTTATTATTGTCATTCCCGAGCGTAGCAATCGGGAATCCATAAACAGTCATAAAATTGGATTCCCGCTCCCCGCGTACGCGAGGACAAGCTTCGCGGGAATGACATTCTTGTTGAGCAACAGTAGTAATGATGGATAACATTAATTAATTGGGTAATTAATGACCCCAAAATCAGGGAGGTAAAAATGACGCAGGAAGAAGAAAGATTAGAGGAGGAACGAACCAGAAAGGCATACTGGTTGAGATGGGGGCCTTATGTTAGCGAGAGACAATGGGGAACGGTGAGGGAGGATTATAGCCCCTATGGTACCGCCTGGGATTATTTCCCCCATGACCATGCTCGGTCTAGAGCCTACCGTTGGGGCGAGGACGGAATTGCCGGAATCTCCGACAACCGCCAAAGATTATGCTTTGCTATCGCACTCTGGAACGGCAAAGACCCTATTCTCAAGGAAAGACTCTTTGGCCTGACCGGGAATGAGGGCAATCACGGGGAGGACGTGAAGGAGTATTACTTTTACCTGGACAATACGCCCACACACTCATACATGAAATGTCTTTATAAATATCCTCAGAGTGCTTATCCCTATGCGCAACTGGTCGAAGAAAATAAACGACGGACTCGAAGGGACCTGGAATTCGAGCTTTTAGATACGGGGGTATTCGACGACAATCGTTACTTCGATGTTTTCGTCGAGTACGCAAAGAATTCACCTGAGGATATCCTGATTGAGATCAGCGTGGTAAATAGAGGCCCTGAAGAGTCAACCATTCATCTCCTACCGACGCTCTGGTTCCGGAACACCTGGACTTGGAACGGGAGCGAGAAACCCTCACTCAAGGCCATAAAATCAAACGGTCGTTTTAGCGTGATCGAAACATCACATCCCACGCTCGGAAAGAGGTGGCTCTATTCCAAGGGCTCCAGCGAGCTTCTTTTTACCGAAAACGAGACCAACGCCGAGAGGCTATACGGAGCGGTCAGTATGACTCCGTATGTTAAAGACGGAATTAATGACTACATCGTTAATGGTCGAAAAGATTCAGTTAATCCCAACAAAACCGGCACGAAAGCGTCGGTGTATTATTTGCTGACTATACCTTCGGGAGAGACGACAAGGGTTAAGCTTCGTTTGAGTGACACTAAGGGCTTGCCCGAACCCTTTGGCGACAATTTTGACGCTGTATTCGAGAAACGGAAAGAAGAGGCCGATGAGTTCTATAGGCGTATAAATCCTTTTCCTCTGACCGAGGAGATGAGAAGTGTCCAGAGACAGGCATTTGCCGGAATGCTCTGGACAAAGCAGTTTTACAACTATGTGGTGAAGGATTGGCTTGAGGGCGACCCGGCAGAGCCGCCTCCTCCTCCGGAGCGCAAACACGGTAGAAACCATCAGTGGGTTCACCTCTATAACGACGACATTCTCTCCATGCCGGATAAATGGGAGTATCCCTGGTTTGCCGCCTGGGATACGGCGTTTCATACCATACCTTTAGTCATGATTGCCCCGGATTTTGCCAAGCGTCAATTGGTACTCCTCACACGCGAGTGGTATATGCACCCCAATGGCCAAATTCCTGCCTATGAGTGGGCCTTCGGCGATGTCAATCCCCCCGTCCATGCCTGGGCCGCCTGGCGTATCTACAACATCGAAAGAAAAATGTACGGCAGGGCGGACATACAATTCCTGGAAAGGGTTTTTCAGAAGCTCCTTCTTAACTTTACCTGGTGGGTGAACAGAAAAGACTCGGAGGGTAAGAACGTCTTCGAGGGTGGCTTCTTGGGACTCGACAATATTGGGGTATTCGACCGGAGCGCGCAACTTCCCACAGGCGGACACTTGGAGCAGGCCGACGGCACGAGCTGGATGGGTATGTACTGCCTTAACATGCTGGTCATTGCTATGGAGCTGGCAAGATACAATTCCGTTTATGAGGACATCGCCAGCAAATTCTACGAGCACTTTATATACATAGCCGACGCTATGAACAAGATTGGAGGAGAGGACGCCGGACTCTGGGATGAAGAAGATGGTTTTTACTATGATGTGTTGCACCTTCCCGACGGTAAACATCTATCCCTTAAGGTTCGTTCCCTGGTAGGTCTCATTCCCCTTTTTGCCGTCCAAACCCTTGAGCCTTCGATCCTCAATCAAATGCCCGGTTTCAGGAGCCGGTTGGAATGGTTCATAGAAAATAGGCCAGACCTCCGGGAAAACGTTGCCTGCATGAGAACACCAGGGATGGGTGAAAGAAGGCTCCTTTCCATAGTGAGTCAGGATAAACTCAGGCGAATTCTTCAAAGGATGCTCGATGAGAATGAATTTTTGGGGCCTTATGGAATACGGGCCGTCTCCAGGTATCACGCCGAGCACCCTTATATATTTCAGATAAATGGAAACGAGTATCGCGTGGATTATGAGCCGGCCGAATCAACCAGCGGTCTATTCGGCGGAAATTCCAACTGGCGGGGACCGGTTTGGTTTCCTACCAATTTTCTCATTGTCGAATCACTACAAAAGTTCCATTATTATCTCGGAGACGCCTTCAAGGTAGAATGCCCGACCGGTTCTGGAAAGCTGATGACCTTGTGGGAGGTAGCGATTGAAATCTCCCGTAGGTTGATGTCGATCTTTCTCAAGGATTCGTCTGGCTGGAGACCAGTATATGGCGGGACCGAGAAATTCCAGACCGACCCCAATTGGCAGGATTTGATTCTCTTCTTCGAGTATTTCCACGGAGACAACGGCGCCGGTATCGGCGCAAGCCATCAGACTGGCTGGACCGGGTTAGTAGCAAAACTAATCCAGCAATACGCCGAGTATCACATGCAGAATAAGCCGCCCGACCTTATATTCGAGGAGGAAGTACCTGCGCTCGCCGCCGCCAAGAGAGGGGCTGATTATGATAAGAAGATTAAAAAGACGGGTTGAGGATTAGGCTAGGGGCATGCCGCAGCGTGCCCCTACATATTTTGAGGTTTATGCAGGGGACGCCATTCATGGCGTCTTTGCTGTGCGATTGAAGAAAATCTTGTAGGAGCGGCTTCCAGCCGCGAATACTGCCTTGCCAGAAAGCGAGTCGTGACAGAGATATTAGAAAGATGAGTTAATGTGTTTGTCAGACAGGAATGTCTGACCCACCATATTATTTCCGATATTTGTTAGAACAAACATTCTTGTCTGTTATCTGAGCTTAAGGAGCATGCTAGATCATGACCATAAAATTCGGACGTGAAATATGCGGATACCTTGATTCGGCGGAGGCAAGGGAATGGCTGGTGACAAACGGCATCGGAGGCTATGCCTCAGGCACTGTATCAGGGTTACTAACCCGGCGTTATCACGGGTTGCTCATTGCTGCCTTGAAGCCACCGCTAGGACGGACATTACTCCTTACGAAACTAGATGAAACCGCTTATTATGACCGGTCTCAATATCCGCTCTACGCCAACCGATGGGCCGACGGCACAGTTGACCCGAATGGTTACCAGAACATTGAAGCTTTTTTTCTGGATGGGGCTATTCCGATATGGAGGTTCGCCTGCGCCGACGCCATTCTAGAGAAACGGGTGTGGATGAAGCAGGGTGCGAATACCACCTACGTTCGTTATAACTTGCACCGCGCCACCAGTCCGCTCAGTTTGGAAATCAAGGCGCTGGTCAACTATCGCGATTATCATGCCACTACGCACGGCGGGAACTGGCAGATGAAAATCGATTCTGTGAAGAATGGAATCTCGGTCACTGCGTTTGATGGTGCTCGGCCGTTTTATCTCTTGGTTGATAAAGGAGAAGCCCAGCCGACACACGACTGGTATTTTGGGTTTAATTTGGCCTTGGCAAAATACCGTGGACTCGACCATGTGGAAGACCATCTCCATGCCGGGACTTTTCGGGTCACCCTGAATCCGGGTGAATCGTTCACATTTGTAGCTAGTACGGAGCAGCGCCCTGACTTGAACGGTGAGGCTGCGTTGGAGGCACGGCAGAAGCACGAGAGAGGACTGATAGAAATATGGAGAGAAAAAGAGAGTGTTGATGTGGATAAAACCCCGGATTGGGTGGGTCAACTGGTACTGGCGGCCGACCAGTTCATAGCGAACCGACCAACTTCAGACGACCCAGAGGGTAAAACCGTTATTGCCGGTTATCATTGGTTTGGAGATTGGGGGCGCGATACCATGATCAGCCTTCCCGGCCTCACTATTTCTACCGGCCGCCCCGAGGTAGCTAAGTCGATACTCCGCACGTTCGCAAAATATGTGGACAAAGGGATGCTGCCCAATCGCTTTCCCGACGCCGGTGAAGCTCCTGAATACAACACGGTTGATGCGACCCTCTGGTATTTCGAGGCGATTAGGGCTTACCATAAGGCGACCGGAGACGACGGCTTTCTGGCTGAGTTGTTTCCGGTCCTTGGAGACATAGTTGACTGGCATATCAAAGGGACGCGCTACAATATCCATGTTGACCAGAATGACGGATTGCTCTACGCCGGAGAAAAAGGCGTTCAATTGACCTGGATGGATGCTAAGATCGGAGACTGGGTGGTGACGCCCCGCATGGGAAAGCCCATCGAGGTTAATGCCCTCTGGTACAATGCGCTTCTAACCATGTCTCGGTTTGCAAAGCGTATTAAGAAACCGTACAAGGATTATGAAATGGCGGCCAAGCGTGCGCTCATGGGATTCAGCCGGTTCTGGAGCGACGAGCTGGGATATTGCTACGATGTCATAGATGGGCCTGATGGAAATGACGGTTCGCTAAGGCCGAATCAGATAATCGCCGTTTCTCTACCGGAAAGTCCTTTAACGCCGGATAGACAAAGGAAGGTGGTAGAAGCATGTGCCCGGCATCTATTGACCTCACATGGGCTGCGCAGCTTAACCCCCAGCCATCCGCAGTATCAAGGGCATTACGGAGGCGACCAGTATCACCGCGACAGCGCCTATCACCAGGGCACGGTCTGGGGCTGGCTATTGGGTCCTTTCGCCTTAGCGTACTTAAAAGTCTATAACGACCCGGTAAAGGCTAGAGAAATCCTCGAACCCATCTCACAGCACTTGCTTGCTCACTGTGTAGGAAGCATGAGTGAAATCTTTGACGGAGATGCCCCTTTTACTCCCCGCGGCTGCATCGCCCAGGCCTGGACGGTAGCCGAGGTTCTTCGGGCCTGGATGGAGACGGGGAATAGATAGTTAAATTTTTATCTGTTTTTCTCTGTCATGCCCGAATGTAGTAATCGGGCATCCATACTTAAGAATCGGTTTCCCCTCCCCGAATACACCTTTGTAGGGGCGGGTACAAGCATACAAGTGAAGGTCCTTTAATCTATACTGAAGATGGTTGCGTCTAAAAGATCTCTTTTAAATTCTCGGACTGTGGTATATTTTCTCTTCCTATATTATAAGTTAGGACAGGTCAAGGGAAGCTCAAATTATATAATAGTAAACGAGGTGCCAATCATGAATTCAGAATCTAAACCATCGATAGAACGGATTTTTGATTTGTTGTCAAACGACATGCTGGAGCAGGCGGTTGAGTACGGAAGGGAAATAAGTGATGACCCGAAAGACGTGATAACGGCGCTAGAGACTAAATACGGCCGGGTATGGGCCTGGAAATATAGTATTTTCTATTACTATTATTTCAAAGTCGGTTCAGAAATGCTGATAGGATAGAACAAATAGGCTAGGGAGAGACGTAGTTGGTCAATATCTTATCTAAAACTACGGAGGAGCTTATTTCCAGTCAAGGGGAAAGAATGGAAATACCAGGCAAGAGGCTTCCCGTCCTCATAGGCAAAGCCATACCACAAAAATTATCAGAACGGACTAGGGAAACGTAGATCATCTACGGATATCTGAGGCTTCGTGGGGTTGAGCATTCTTACGGGAGGAAGATCAGTTTTAAGCCGGCGATAGTTAGAACCACTGCGAGGAGACGCTTGATGGTATTGTGTGGGAGCCGCCGGCTACCCAGATAAGCCCCGATCGTGCCGCCGCAGACGACGGCAGCGGCAAGGGGCAGGGCAAATGCTGGAAAGCTCTGGGTGGCGCTGATGTTGCCTAGCAGTCCTGATACGGAATTGACCAGGATAAAGAGGGCAGAGACTGCAGACGCGGTCTTAGTGCGTGCCCAATGCATGAAAATAACTAGCGGCGTCAGAAATATGCCCCCGCCAGTGCCGGTAAGTCCCGATAACAGGCCTAGCCCGGCTCCTACTCCCAAAGCCAATGGCTTGGATGGGTGTTGTGGCTCTTCCTCGGCGGGAGGATGAACCATAAAGCGCATGGCGGAGAAAAGGAGCACTATGCCGACAAGAACCTTGAACGTGTATGTGGGCAGGTTGAGATAGCCGCCTACAAAGGCCGAGGGGATGGAGAGCAGGGCGAACGGCCAAAAGAGCTTCCAGGAGAAATGCCCTGCCCGCCAGAACTGCCAGGAACCGATGGTGGCCACCAAGATATTAAGGACAAGGGCCGTCGATTTGATCTCAGCGGGTGCCATGTTGAAAAGCGACATGACGGCGATGTATCCGGATGCGCCGGCGTGGCCTGCCGAAGAGTATAAGAAGGCTACGACCAGCACAGCCAAGGTGAGCAACGCAAGAAATTCTGGTGTCATTCTGTTTTTGTATAAAGATGCACCCTGTTGCCTGACGCCTGAATTAAGCCTTGTCCCTATACGACGTTGGCTTCGATGAATCGTCAGGCGTCATCGAACTCATGGCGCACTGGACATTGCTTATCCAGTCCCGCCTCGACGAATGCAGCTTGTCGAGTGCCATCTGCCAGCCGGTTTCATTGTCAGATAGCGAGATTCCAGGTGGCACGTTGTCCTGTACGGCAAGCACATCCTTGCCGCCGCCCGCATCGGTGGGCGTGAACGTGGCCATCATCTCGCCGCGCATTGCGGCATCGGTTGTCTCAAACTCCATCACTTCGACCACCTGCTCATTTGGTACGAGCTTGACGAAGTGGCCGTGGTACGTTCACGTGTTGGCTGATGCGTGTAGACCTGGTAGCCATAAGCTCAATCATCCACAGCGGGTTTTGCTGCCTAACTACTAATCAAACTGCTAAAATATTGCTTACTTCCTCAATAGGGACATTGTGCCTGAAGTTTCTGTTCTAGCTGATGCTACGACAAACGTAATTTCCAGTCAAGAGGAAAGAACAGGATCTCGGTTCGGGTTGCTGAACCTAATTTTTAAGGTGAAATTCGAACCTCCACCGAGTTAATGAACCATTGAAAGTTGGATCGGCTGTGTAGTTCCATATCATTCGCCCTGGCGATATCGAAGGTCCTGGTTCCCACGGTAACCACAACGGACTGCCCCGACGGCACCGGCCCGGAGCTGAATAAGTGGGCAAAGTAGTGCTGGCCGCGGGTCAGGTTTTCCCTGTTTGCGCTCAAGTCATCGCCATCAGTCTCCCGATAAAGATTGGACATAAAGGACAGCGAAGGCTCGGGGACATTCGGGTGGAGAACATTCATCATGAGGTAGCTGTTTTGATTGCACCAGGCATTCGAGAACCCGAATTCGTCCTCAATTTCCAGGCGGTGGGTGCCGATTGTGCTCTGGGCGTCGATGAGTACTTCAACAAGGCCAGTTGTGGGCGGTACAAATCCAAACGCTATCTGGGCTTCAGCAGTTACCGAAGCATAGTCAAAATCTCCGGCATCGCCGCAATCCATGGTGGCCTCGTTGCCTACCAACCCGGCTTGCGGGTTCAGAAAGAGTTGTCGGTCCACCCGGAAGTTACTGCTGGCTTGGGAAACGAACCGGAAGAGGAAACCGAAAAACGGCGGTCTGAATAAGAACCACCGGTGAGGGTCAGACGGGTCGTCATCAGTCGCCACTACCCCCCAGGGTAGTTGAAACCTATGGAGCGGAGACAAGTTCATCCATTTGTCGAGATTATTAGGCAGGTTATAGCCTGGAACTACTTTGCCGTCGGCATCTGACAGTATCTTCTCCAGCCTTTCCTGGAACTCCCTGCCGATCCTACCCAGTTTCTCGGGGCTGGCTCCAAGCCTGCGGATTAGCGCATCGATTTTCCGTTTGCCCGCCCTCTTTTGTCTTTCGTAGTCACGATCCAAACCCTTGGGAGGCTGAAAGAGGTCGCTGAGGGCGAGGCGTTCGCGTTTAATCGCCTCCCTGAGTTCAGCCGATTTCTTCGCTCCCAAAAGGTTGCGTAGACGACGAAGAAGACCTTCAGTGAGCTCATCGGCTTTTTGACTGCGCAAGTTAATAGCTTTGCGCCGTTGTTCTTCCTGCTGGTTGAACGCTCTTTCTGCCAACTGACGCTCCTTTGTCGAGAAGTCCGTCAGAAATGGCAATGTGCGAGTTGTATGGTAACAATTTGGCATTTGGGTGCTCCTAACCGGTAATTAGACTACAAAGTGCAATTGTCCTGATACTACGACAGACTTAATATATAGTCAATAGGAAAGTACGTAGCAACCAAAAAGGGGCTTCTTATGCCCTGGTAGAGTTTGCCTAGTTTCTAAATCCTCATAGGATACAACTGTCATTCGGCCTTTCCTAATGTCATTTCCACTATCCCCTTTGTCATTTCGATTATTCCTCTGGTCATTTCGAACCCTGTCCTGAGCGGAGGCGAAGGAGCATGTGAGAAATCTTAAAATTCGGGAAATAACAGCTTTTGCTGTTAATCCCCATTGGAGAAGTTTCAGGGCAGGTTTAAGTGGTGTGACATCAATCACAGCGGATATAAATCCGCTCATGCTGAGCAAGGTCGAAGCATGACTTAAAGCAATGAGGTGTTCATCCTTCGACCCTTCGGCATAGCTCAGGGCAGGCTGGGCTCAGGACGAACGGCTTTCTATTTCATTAATCATTTTCAACGGAGTTATATTAAAATTTAGTGGATGACTGCCCGCACGTTCTGAGTCGAGCGGGTCGAAGTGTTCAGAGCCTGACCTGAGCCCTTCGATTTCCTCAGGACAGGCTTGCCGAAGGGAAAAATTCCACGGACGAAGCAATCCCATTTCTGAAAGTTAATGTTATCAGGACTCTCATAGGCTATTTAAACGGATATGATTTGTACAGCATCTACATAACAAACATAATGGGGACAAACTGATTTTAAAAAGTCTTTTTTATCCGTCTAAAAGCCTTGTTTACCAGGATGTATTTTTTTGATTTCGATTATTTTAGACAGCAGTGGTGTTGTGCATTATGTATGAAGGATTTCAGGATAACGCTCTGTATACAGCGGATTGCGGAACAAGTAGGATTCAAGCTGAATGATTAAGTTCAGCTTTTGTCTTTTCATACACTTATTTTCGAGTATTCTTATGCTATGGACAAAATAACCAATCCTCATCGGAGAAAACAAATTGAAGAGTTTGTTGACGATAATCACCCTTCTGTGGTGAGTGAGTATTATGATGTTCTTGACCGGGATTTAAGCCCCATACGGCTCAAGAAGGTAATGAATAAGTTAATCAAAAAGGACCCGCTCTTTTTTGATTCATATCTCGTTCTTGCCGATATTCTTTATTCTGAAAATAAACCAGAAGAGGCACGCGAGTTGCTTGCAAATGCATACATTCGCGCAGTAAAAAGGATTGTAGATAAGGATGGCAACTGGCCAAAGCATATGGAATGGGGCTGGCTTCAAAATAGACACATCATGCGATTTATCGTTCGGTATGCTTATCTGTGTTGGGAAGAAGGAAGAACTGAAGAAGCGTTGGCTATCTTTAGAAATCTTCTTCGAGCTAATCCAGACGATAACCAGGGCGTCCGTTATGCGGTTTTAGCTATTAAATTAGGACTCGGCCCGGATTGGGAAGATGCATTTCTTGTTACGAAAGGACTAATGGCGGGTGAAGCTCTTGATGCAAGAAAGGTAACGGATTGGTTTGAAAAGCATGCAAGGCGATTTCCTGAGGAGTTTGATTGGCTTTTCCAGGAGTGGAAAAAGCGGGGATATGATTGATGTGCACTGAACGATAATTGCGCTTACGGTTGGCCTTCCGGTTAGCTGTTTTACTGAATTTCTTCTTTTCTATCCACAGCATTTTCATAGGCATATTTCTTGTTATTGCATATCATTGCTAAAGCGACAAGATTAAGATTAAATTATTAAAAGCGCCAATGAAATTAGAACACGTAGAGTGCTATTCTGGTTATAAAGGTAATGAGCGTCCATTGAGCTTTTCGCTCGGTGATAGAAAATTCACCGTCGAAGAGCTATTAGACCAATGGTATGGTACTGACTATACCTACTTCAAAGTAAGAGCTGATGATGACAATATCTATATCCTAAAGTATGTTGAGCACGAGGATGAATGGAGCTTAGAGTTCTTCAAGGCAAAGGAGAAAACATAGAAACGAGATTCTTGAAAAGCCGACTTGTTCTAGCAGGAAATAAAGCCGAAGCAGTTAAAGCAAAATCAGGGTCTTGAGTTATAAGGTTTTGTATATTTTCTCGGACTAAGTTATCCGGATTTAAATTCACAATCCAAGACCTGACCCCGTGCCTATGTTTTCTGGGGCTAAGGTGTCCGGATTTGCACAATCCGAGCCCTGTGCCTTTCGCACCTCAACAATTTCTTTCTACTTTATTCTTCCTCTCTCCGATTTGATAAAAAAGGTTGCCTTTTATTTGGTTACTTCGCTCAAGCTTGGATAGTGACTGAGGTTCTTCGCGCGCGGATGGCATGGTGATAGGAAAAGGATAGTTAGAAAACCTGATATTAATATAAGAAAGCAAGAGATAATAGCACATCGCTACCCATATCTGAGTTAATACCGCATTTTCAGAGGTGCCAAGAAAGGATTTTATTCTGAGGTTCTGTTTAATCCACCTGTAAAACTCTTCAATCTTCCACCGAGCCTTGTATATCTGAGTAATGGTATAGGCGGAGAGAAGGAAATTATTGGTTAGAAACACCAGTTCCTTGTCCGTCTCGGCGTCATAAAAGCCCACTAGCCTTAACTTCTCCGGATAATATCTACTCTGGTAATACCCCTTAAGCTTGATGGTGTAATCGAAGAGTAGACCCTTTTTCTCATTCACCTCCTGCTGTCCGATAATCTCATAATTAATATTCTTCTTTGCCCTGGTGACAAAATAAACCCCGGATTTACTCAGTGAATTCAACCACTTATCCCCCGGTTAAACCGGGGGACCATATAGGCCCTGTCCACGGACACTATGCTGTCCGCCATAAGGGGTAAATCTAATTCCTTTGCCACCTTAACATCATGCCTCCTCCCCTCGGTTATGACCATGAACGTAGGGATACACCCACTATGATCATATAAGTTGTGTATCTTTAACGCCCCCTTCCTCTTCCTGAACCTGGCCCAGGGATAAAGACTCAAACATAACTCCACTACTGTGGCATCTAATGTATATAGGGGATTATTGAACCGGAATTTATGCTTGGGAGTTATATCCCGGCACCGGCTCAGTATCCGGTAGAACAACTCCTCATACACTCGCCAACTCCTCTGTTTATTGGCATCGGATAGGGTGGATCTCTTTATATCTTTAATCCCCAGGTGATACCATTTGCTGCTCTGGGTCCGAAGAGAGGTCTCTATGTCTCTGAGACTGTCCTTCCCCCTTATCTGGGCATAGAGAAGGGATATAAACTGTTGCCAGCAACTAAAGTACTTCACATATCGGTCTGATTGGTATTTCTTTACTATGACCTCAAATTGATGTCTGGGTATTAAATGTAATATCTGATTGAAGATTGTGTTATAATGGGACATGGCTTGAAT